>JBAQGU010001227.1:0-9788 GCA_049287975.1 Roseiarcus sp. | reverse complement strand
ACCTTCACCCTCAACCCTCTCCCACAAGAGCGGGCGAGAGGCATGATTGCTGACGCGCGGCGCTGCGATGGTAGAAATTAAAGCTTGCAGCAGCGGTGAGGCCAAGCTAGCCGCTTCCAGTCCTATTTTTTCGCGTGCTTGCCGCTTTCCTTATGAGCAGTCTCGGAATGTTCGTGAGCATCCTTTGAATGCATGTGAGCTTGTTCCGAATGCTGCGACCCCTTGGCATGATCGCCTTTCGAATGATGTTCCGCGGCGGTGCGATGAGCCTTGGCGGCGCTCTCGTGTTTTTCAGCGGCTTTCGTGTGAGCTTTATCCGGCATGAATAGTCTCCATTATTTCATTCCAGCCCTTGTGAACGTAGCCATGCCGAGATAGTTCCGGTCGGACCGTCGTCGAGAGTCGCGATCGGCATCGCCGCGCTCGGGCCGAATGAAGATCCGAAGTCGATATCGTAGCACGACTCCTCTCCGGAAGACGACGCCAAGCAATAAGCGCTGCACTCTAAGTTTTCGTCATGTACTCCCCGGACTTGATCCGGGGGTTGACTGCACCCAGGGCCGGCGTAGGCGGAATAATCACCGAAAGGCGCCGCGTGGATGCCCGGCTCGAGGCCGGGCAGGACGAGCGGCGGCGGGAGCTAACCCAATAATTCTGGGCGTCTCCTAAACTAAACCAAACCCACGACCGAGGAGGGAACCGGCGGCGCGCTTCAATTTGAATTACGCTGGCCGTCGCGTCCCGTCATTGCGAGTTCCGCACCGGCCTTCGGCCGACCCTGATGGAAATCGGGTGACATCTGCCGCCCTCGGCGGACCTCTGCGGTTCGCTCACCCAATAACGGCGATCGCCAGCCATCGTGCGGCGGCCCTCGCGCCGGCAGAAGCGGGCCGCCGAGCCCAGCAAGTCGCTCGCCAATCGAATGCCCCTCGCGGAACGGCGGACCAAATCGAGCGAGCTCACGCGCTTTGCACGCTGGATTGCTTCGCTACGCTGGCTATGACGGTAGTGTTAAAAGTCCTTCCAATCTTTGACCAGTTCACATGAACCGTGAAGAGCAGATGTGTCGCTGAGCACGTCAGCCTTGAGTTGCCGAATCGAGCCGGATTAGCGAACCATGATATCGACTTGTATAGAATTTTTGTTGATCAGACCCTGGTAGAACGCCTGGACGCGGGCGGTGGTAATATCCCCAGAAGTGGCCGCTGCCTTGCTGAGCTCAACTTTAACTGTGTCAATCTTTACCGTCGGGTGAATACATGGGAAAGACCTTAGTCTTGAATATCTCAACGTAATCGAGCGATGTGGGACTGGTCGTTTCAGCCGCGGCGCTCTGCACATGCAGTAGGCTCAATACGGCTCCAAGGCCAAACAGCCCTAATTTGATTTGTCCGGTCATGGCGTTATTTATTTTCAACGGACTGCTCCCTCGCGCTTTGCTATATCTTCGGTGATGTCGGTTCGCTGTATCGGCATTACCGCACCCGGCGCCGAACCGGATACCAAATGAATTCGCCTTCCACAATGCCGCTATCTATTTAACGTAATACATTAGTTATTAAAGGAAGGCCAGTGGCGTCTGCCGCAAAGGCTAGGCCCCGCGCCGCTGGGCCAGCAGCAGCGCAGCTACGACGCCGCCTTCCGCCGCGAGGCGAGCGTCGAGAGCCGGCGAACGTGGGCGGCGGCGGTGGTCTTGGGGAGTTTCTCGGCGATGCCGTAGATACGCTCGCGCCGGTCGATCTCGTTGAAGACGTCCTGCGGGGCGACGCCGCACTCGGCCCACACCACGGCCAGATGATAGAGCATGTCGGCGCTCTCCAGGATCACCGCCTCGCGATTCATCTGGACGGCGTCGAGGCCGACCTCGATCGATTCCTCGACGAGCTTCTTCGCCATCTTCTGTACGCCGTCGCGGAACAGCTTGGACGTTCGCGAGAGCGCGGGGTTGCGGTCCCGCGCGGCCAGCACCGAGGCGTGCAGACGCTCCAGCGAATCATTCATGAGCGGACGATACCTCATATCGCGCGAGCCGCGCGTCCAAAAATCGCGAGCGTCGCCTATACGCCGAGTCGAGCGTGGCGAAAAGTTCTTAAGTTTGTCATATATATATGCCGTCGAACTCAACCGCGGTAGATCGCCGAAAACAGCGGCCGGCCGTCGACGCCGCCGACCACCGGGTCGACGAGGTTCTCGGGATGCGGCATCAGGCCGAGCACGTTGAAGCGCTCGTTGTAGACGCCCGCGATCTCGTTCATGGAGCCGTTCGGATTGGCGCCGCCGCCGACGCGGCCCGCGGCGTCGCAATAACGGAACGCGACGCGTCCCGAGCGTTCGAGCTCGGCGAGCCCGGCGGGGTCGATGATGTAATTACCCTCTCCGTGTGCGATGGCGAATTTGACGATCTGGCCGCGCGCGTATCCCCTGGCGAACGGGGTGGCGTTCGTCTCCACGGTGAGATGCTGCATCTTGCAGACGAAGCGGCGCCCCGAGTTGCGCATGAGCACCCCCGGCAGCAGGCCGGCCTCGCAGAGAATCTGGAAGCCGTTGCATATCCCGAGCACCAGGCCGCCCCGCGCGGCATGGGAGCGGACCGCCTCCATCACGCGGGTACGCGCGGCGATCGCCCCGCAGCGGAGGTAGTCGCCGTAGGAGAAGCCGCCCGGCAGGACGACGAGGTCGGTGTTCTCGGGCAGGGCGCTCTCGTCGTGCCAGACGATCGCGGGGGCTTCGCCGTTGGTGAGACGCCAGGCGCGGACGAAATCGCCGTCGCGGTTGGAGCCCGGAAACAGGATCACCGCGGCGCGCGGGCTAGTCATGAGAAATCGCGTAGTTCTCGACGATAGTGTTGGCGAGCAGCTTCTCGCAGGCCTGTGTCAGAGCGGCTCGCGCGGCCGCGGCGTCGACGGCGTCGATCTCGATATCGAACACCTTGCCCTGGCGCACGCTGGAAACGCCGTCGACGCCGAGCGACTTCAGGGCGCCCTCGATCGCCTTGCCCTGGGGATCGAGAACCCCCGGCTTCAGGGTGACCGTCACGCGCGTTTTCATCGAGAGTCTCGTTTGACGCCGCGCTCAGGCCGCATGCGAAGTCGGCGTCTGCGTCATCATCGAATAGATCGCCGAAGCGTCACGCGTGGCGCGAAGTTGGGCGGCGAGGTTGGGATTGCGCAGTTTGCGAGCGATCGTCGCAAGCGCCTTCAAATGGTCGGCGCCCGCGGATTCCGGCGCGATCAGCAAGAAGATCAGATCGACCGGCAACCCGTCCAGCGCCTCGAAGTCGATCGGCCGCTCGAGCCGCGCGAACACGCCGAAAATGCGCCGGCATTTAGCGAGTTTGCCGTGCGGGATCGCGATGCCGTCGCCGACGCCCGTCGGTCCGAGGCGCTCGCGCTGCAAGATCGAATCGAAGATTTCGCGCGCAGGCAGCCCGGAAACCTCCGCGGCGCGATCGCTCAGTTCCTGCAGCGCTTGTTTCTTGCCATTGACGCGAAGCGACGCGATCACGGCATCAGGGGTCAGTAGATCGTTCAGGGACATTGCAAACCCGATGAGTAGCCGGGCACGACGTTACGTCACCCAGCCAAATTCCGTAGGCTCAAGCGAAATTCATGCCGCGCGCCCTAGTGCGGATCCAGCCATCCGATGGCGCCGTCTCGACGGCGGTAGACGATGTTCACGCGCTCGCTGCCCGCGTGCTGAAATACGACCAGGGGCGCGCCGGTCAAGTCGAGTTCGGCCACGGCGGAGGCGACGGACAGGTTTTTGAGCGGCTGCGAGCCCTCCGCGACGACGACTGGACTGAAATCGGCCGGCGTCTCTTCGTGCTCGTTCGGCGGCTCGATCACGAATTTGGCGACCTTGCGCCCGCGGGCGTCCGCCGCCCCGGCCGACTCGCTGTGTTCTTTGAGCCGCTTGTTATAGCGGCGCAACCGGCGCTCGATCTTGTCGGCCGCCTGCTCGAAACTCGCGTAAGGCTCGTGCGCGCGGCCCTCGGCCTGGAGATTCATGCCCGAGCTCAGGTGAAACGAACAATCCGTCCGATAGGCCGAGCCCTCGGGGGAAATCACGACATGACCGCTGGTCTTACCATCGAAATAGCGCGCCACCACGGCCTCGACTTTCTCCACAACGTGCCGCCGAAGCGACTCGCCGATGTCGAGGTTCTTGCCCGATACTCTCAATGGCATGGATCGCCAAGCCTCTCAGCTTCACACTCCACAAATCGACCGCGGTTCCGCGCAGGAATCCAGTTCGAAGCCGCCGTCCGCCGAAATCTCCCGGGCTTGACGACGTTCCGAATCCCACATCGGCTCGATTTCCGGGATACGGTTAGGAGCCTGCCGCGGCGATGTCAATCGTCGGGGATCGCCGGCTCCATTAGGGCGTGCATAACATATTTTTATCAAACGTTTACCCGGCCGTTGGGGTCGAGGAGGCCGCGCATCGGCGTCATTTTCAGGCGCCGTCGGTCGACCGACGAGGGAATCCGCAGGTTATCACGGTACTTGGCCACCGTGCGACGCGCGACGACGATGTCGGCCTGACGCAAGCGGGCGACGATGACATCGTCGGAGAGCACGTCGTGGGGGTCCTCGGCGTCGATCATCTGTTTGATCTTGTAGCGTACGGATTCGGCCGAATGGGCTTCGCCGGCGCCGTTGGACGCAATCGAGGTCGTGAAGAAATACTTCATTTCGAACAGGCCGCGCGGGGTTTGCATGAACTTGTTGGACGTGGCGCGCGAGACCGTGGATTCGTGGACCCCGATCGCGTCGGCGACCGCCTTGAGATTGAGCGGCCGCAACCCCGTCACGCCGACGACGAGGAAGCCGTCCTGGCGACGCACGATCTCGGAGGCGACGTTGAGTATGGTGCGCGCGCGCTGCTCCAGGCTCTTGGTCAGCCAATTCGCGCTCTGCAGATGAGTCGAAATATATTGTCGATCCGGCTCGCGCGCTCGGCCGCGGTTGATGAGGGCGGCGTAAGTTTCGTTGACCAGCACGCGCGGAAGCGCATCGCTATTGAGTTCGACGCGCCATGCGCTGTCGGGCGCGGCGGTGACGTAGACGTCCGGAATCGCGGTGGGCTCGGGGGCGGCGCCGAATCCACGCCCGGGCTTGGGATCGAGCCGTTTGATCTCGGCGATCATGTCGCCGAGGTCCTCGTCGTCGACGCTGCAGACCTTGCGCAGCAGGGCGATGTCGCGTTTGGCCAGGGCGGGCAAGTTGTCGATCAGCGCGCGCATCGCCGGGTCGTACCGGTTGCGTTCGATCAATTGCAGCGCGAGGCACTCCGCGAGGTTTCGCGCAAACACGCCTGTCGGTTCGAGCGTCTGCAACCGAGCCAGCACGGCTTCGGTACGAGCGAGGGGCGCGCCCAGCCGGGCCGCGGTTTCCTCGAGCGTGCCTGAGAAATAGCCTGCCTCGTCGACCTCGTCGATGAGGGATCGCGCGATCAGCCGATCGACCGGATCGGCCAAAACGATCATTGCCTGCCGGGTGAGGTGCGCGTTCAAGGTTTCCGTCTCGGCCAGGTAAGCTTCGATGTCGGGAGCGGAATCGCTCGGGCCGCGCCCGCTCAACCCCGTCCAGGAGGTCGCCGAAAGGCTCTGTCCCTCATCCGTAGGCGCGCGTTCCGCGGGAGTCGCCGCGCGGTCCGGGCCGAACGCGTTTTCGATTTCGGTGCCCAGATTCTGAGCTAGGGCGGCGGGATCGGACTCCAGATTCTCGGACGCCCAATCCCCGGCCGTGACGTCCATATCCGGGGTCGGCGCGACATCCGTGGACGCGGCTTCCGGAGTGGGTCGATCATCGGCCCGGTCGAGCAGTGGATTGCGTTCGAGCTCGTTTTCGATGAAAGCGGCGAGCTCGGAGTTGGGCATCTGCAACAGTTTGATCGCTTGTAACAATTGCGGCGTCAGCACCATCGCCTGGCCTTGCCGCATCGCCAGTTTTGCCGAAAGCGCCATCGCGACTCAGTGACCCTGAAAAGCTACACCCCGCCGCGGAAGAACCGCGGCGCCATTCTTGCTGGTGATTAGCGCATCCCGGAGCGGATGAAAAGCGACGCCGTCGGGTCGAGCTCCGCGATGCTCGCCTAGCGTTAACGCCGACGCCGCGAAAGAGGGATAGCCATATAAAGATTTGCTTATATGTTTATTGCGCCATGTCGGCGGATTTGCTAGACGGGCGGCTCCCAACGCCGAGGCCTGTCGCATGACCGTCAAAACGCAAGATTACGCTGTATCTGATCTCGGCCTCGCCGACTATGGGCGCAAGGAGATATCGATCGCCGAGACCGAAATGCCGGGTTTGATGGCGACGCGCGCCGAATTTGCCGCGGCCCAACCCCTGAAGGGCGCTCGCGTCGCCGGTTCGCTTCACATGACGATCCAGACGGCGGTGTTGATCGAAACGCTGCAATCGCTCGGCGCCCAGGTCCGCTGGGCTTCGTGCAACATCTATTCGACGCAGGATCACGCCGCGGCCGCGATCGCGGCGGCCGGCACGCCGGTCTTCGCCATCAAGGGCGAGAGCCTGAAGGACTATTGGGATTACACGCATCGCATTTTCGAATGGAGCGACGGCGGGTGCCCGAACATGATCCTCGACGACGGAGGCGACGCGACTGCGCTCATTCACCTGGGTTTTCGCGCCGAGCAGGGTGATACCGCATTCCTCGAGTCGGCCGCAAACGAGGAAGAGGAAGTCCTGTATGCCGCGATCAAGGGCCGTCTGCGTAGCCAACCCGGCTGGTATGGCCGCAACGCCGCCGCGATCCGGGGCGTCACCGAGGAAACCACGACCGGCGTGCATCGGCTTTATGTGATGGCCAAGGAAGGCAAGCTGCTCTGGCCTGCGATCAACGTCAACGATAGCGTCACCAAGTCGAAGTTCGACAATCTTTATGGCTGCCGGGAATCGCTGGTGGACGGCATCCGTCGCGGCACCGACGTGATGATGGCCGGCAAGGTCGCCATGGTCGCCGGCTTCGGCGACGTCGGCAAGGGTTCAGCGGCGTCTCTCCGCAACGCCGGCTGCCGGGTCATGGTTTCAGAGGTCGATCCGATCTGCGCGTTGCAGGCGGCGATGGAGGGTTATGAAGTCACGACCATGGACGACGCGGCCTCGCGCGCGGATATTTTCGTGACCGCGACCGGCAACGTCGACGTGATAACCCTCGACCACATGCGAAAGATGCGCGATCGGGCGATCGTCTGCAACATCGGCCATTTCGACTCCGAGATCCAGGTCGCGGGCTTGCGCAACATGAAGTGGAACAACGTCAAGCCGCAGGTCGACGAAATCGAATTTCCCGACGGCAAGCGCATCCTGCTGCTGTCGGAGGGGCGGCTCGTCAATCTTGGCAACGCGACGGGGCATCCCTCGTTTGTGATGTCCGCATCGTTCACGAACCAGACGCTCGCGCAGATCGAACTGTGGACCAAGCCCGGCCAATATGGAAAAAAGGTCTACACGCTTCCCAAGCATCTCGACGAGAAGGTAGCTTCGCTGCATCTCGACAAGATCGGCGTCAAGCTCACCAAGCTGACTTCGCAGCAATCCGCCTATCTCGGCGTCTCCGAGCGCGGGCCGTTCAAGCCCGAACATTATCGCTACTGAATAAGCCCACCTTGCGGGAGAAGGTGGCGCGATAGAGCGTCGAAGAGCCCGTCTTCTTTGACGCCGGATGAGGGTTGGTTCAAGGTCGGAACCGCGCGCGGCGGCCTTGCCCTGACCCCAAACCTCTCCCGCGACGGCGAGAGAGGGGGCCGCGAGCCGATGGCGCGCTTACAAACCTTCGAACAGCGCCGTCGAGAGATAACGTTCGGCGAAGTCAGGAATGATGATCACGATGTTCTTGCCCGCGTTCTCCGGACGACGGCCGATGTCGATAGCCGCCGCGACCGCGGCCCCGGACGAAATGCCAACCGGAATGCCCTCCAGCCTTGCGACCAGCCGAGCGGTGTCGAAGGCGGTCTGATTGCCGACGGCGAGGATCTCGTCGATCACGCCGCGATCGAGGATGGCGGGCGCGAAACCGGCGCCGATCCCCTGGATTTTGTGCGGACCCGGCGCGCCGCCGGAGAGAACAGGTGAATCTTCCGGTTCGACCGCGACCATGAGAAGGCTCGGCCGGCGCGGCTTCAGCACTTGACCGACGCCGGTGATCGTGCCGCCGGTGCCGACCCCCGAGACGATGATGTCCACTTCGCCCCGAGTGTCGTTCCAGATCTCCTCCGCTGTCGTGCGGCGATGGATTTCCGGATTGGCAGGGTTCTCGAATTGCTGCGGCATGATCGCGCCCGGCGTCGAGGCGACGATTTCGTTGGACTTGGCGATAGCGCCCTTCATGCCGAGCGGGGCCGGCGTCAACACCAGTTCGGCGCCCAACAGGGCCAGCATCTTGCGCCGCTCGATCGACATCGATTCCGGCATGACGAGAATCAACTTGTAGCCGCGCGCGGCGGCCACGAACGCCAAGGCGATGCCGGTATTTCCAGAAGTTGGCTCGACGAGTACGCCGCGGCCGGGGGAAATCTTACCCTGCGACTCCAGAGCGTCGATCATCGAGACGCCGATGCGGTCCTTGACGCTGGAGATCGGGTTGAAGAACTCGAGCTTGGCCAAGAGATGCGCGACAACGCCTTTTTCCTTGGCGATCCTGTCGATGCGCACGAGCGGCGTGTCGCCGATCGTGTCCGTGATTGACGCGTAGATGCGACCGCGTCCGGGAACCCGACCCTTTTCGCTTGCCGTCATAATTTCGTACCTCCCGCACCCAGCGGCGCGGGGCCGATCCTAAACGAAATCTACCGCGTCGGCATAGGGGTTATTTAAATTGCCATGGCTAGATCGCGAAATCCGCCCCGGATTTCTCGTCGTCGAGGACATGGGCTTTCTCAGCGGCCTCGCAGAGGTCCTCGACAGAAATCTGGTCGAGATTGGCGAGGAAGGGCTCGCCCGCTTTGCGGACGCTCGGCTCGATGACCTTTTCGAGCAACTTGGACCGTGAGCCGATGTCGTCGGGATCAGCGGTGCTGAGGCTGATGGCGGTGCGCACGATTTCGCCGATGGTGATCCGTCGTCGTTCCCGAGCGAGTTCATATCCGCCTCGGGGCCCTCGGACACCCTTCAGTATCTTGGCGTGGACGAGTCCCTGAAGAAGCGTTTCCAAATGCCGTGGCGGAAGCTTATGCCGAGCGGCGAGCGCCTTGGCCGCAACGGGCGAGGGGCGTGAGTGCAGGGCGATATCTACGACAGCCGCGATGGCCAGCACGCTTCGCCGGGACAACAGGTTCATACTAGGTCTCCCTCCTGGGATCGCCCGGTCGACCCGAATCCCCTCGGGCCGCGAGCGCTCATTGTGAGGCGATCACTACTAACGATAGCGACGCGCTCCACCCGACAGATGACGAGTTGCGCAATGCGCGCGCCCCGTCGCACGAAAAAAGGATTTTGGCCAAAATTGATAAGTATGACGCCGATTTCGCCTCTATAGTCTGCGTCTACGGTCCCCGGGCTATTGAGAACCGTAACTCCCTCTTCGAGCGCCAACCCTGAACGAGGACGAATTTGCGCCTCATACCCACTGGGCAGTTCTATCGCCAGCCCTGTGGGAATCAACGCACGCTCGCCTGGCTTCAGGACCGTATCCTCATCCGCCGGAACGGCGGCGATCAGATCCATACCGGAGGCATCATCGCTCTGAAAGCGGGGTATTGGCAAGCCCTCCGCGTGAGATAATTGCCGAAATTTTACGGTTATCACTGTGCGTTCCCTAGGCGC
>JBAQGU010001226.1:0-7023 GCA_049287975.1 Roseiarcus sp. | reverse complement strand
GCCTAGGATCGCCCCGCCGAGCTCTTTTCCGGGAGTGAAAAACGCACATGTTCACCCTGCCCGACCTCTTTGCCGTCGCCGGCCGCACCGCGCTCGTCACTGGCGGCGCGAGCGGGCTAGGGAGGGTTTGCGCGGAGGCGCTGCTGAGCGCGGGCGCGCGGGTGCTGATCGCCTCGCGCAAAGTCGACGTCTGCGAGCAGGCCGCGGCGGAACTTTCGGCAATCGGACCTTGCCAGGGTTTTGGCGGCACGGTCGCGAGCGCGGCCGGGGTGGCGGCGCTCGCGGACGAGGTTCGCCGGCGCACCAGCGAGCTGCACATTCTCGTCAACAACGCGGGGGTGAACTGGGGCGAGCCGTTCGAACGCTTCCCCTGGAAAGCCTGGGAGCGCGTGATGAGCGTCAATGTGGCGGGCCTGTTCACGCTGACGCGGGAACTGGCGCCGATGCTGCTCGCCGCCGCGACGGCAGACCGACCTTCGACCGTGATCAACCTCGGCTCGGTGATGGGCCACACGACGCAGGCCGAGAACGCCTATTCCTACTCCGCGTCGAAGGCGGCGGTGCATCATCTGACGCGTATTCTCGCGAGCGAGTTCGCGCCGAACCAAGTGACCGTCAATGCGATCGCGCCGGGCCCGTTCCCGACCAACATGACGCGTTTTGCGATCGGCGACGAGGCCGGCCGCGTGCGGGCCGCCAAGGCGGTGCCGATGGGGCGGGTAGGCCGGCCCGAAGACATGGCGGGGACCTTGCTGTACCTCACGGGCCGCGCGGGCGCCTATACCACGGGCGCCGTCGTGCCGCTCGACGGGGGAATGAGCGTCGCGGCGTCGCGGCCGATGTTCGGTGGGGCGGAGTAGCGGGGCGGCCGCTGGCGGCAATCGACCGACGCGCCAAGCGCGACTCTGGCCGCCGTCGCCCATCCCGCGCCGTGCGCCTGACGCGCTGACTAAAATAGAATTTAAAAAGCGCTTCCTTGATTTCCGCGATTTCGCCCCTTGATTTGGGGTGGAACGAACGCCGCACGAACTCAGCTTCGGAGGAACGCAAGTGGCTATCAGCTTCAAGGTGAATGTGAGCCCGGTCAGCGTGGACGCACCCGGGGATACGGGGGCTCTCGAACGCTATCGTTCGGTTCGATCGTACGCCCTCGTGATTGCTTCCGTGATCGCGGTCGGAGCGGCGTCTGCTGCCTCAGGTCAGGAACCCTCAAATCAAGCCCTTGGCGGCGCGTCGCCGACCTCTGCGAGCGCGAACAAGATCACCTCCGAAGCTCCGTTCCTGAAAGCGAACGACGCTGCTATGGCGAAAATGATCAAAGACATGACCGTGAAGCCGACCGGCGACATAGACCACGATTTCGTCGCGATGATGATCCCGCACCATCAAGGCGCCATCGACATGTCTGAGGCCGAGCTCAGCTGGGGTCACAACCAGCAACTTCTCCGCATCGCTCAGGGGATCGTCGCCGAGGAGCTCCAGGAGATCGCGGCGATGCGGGCGGCCCTGGGCGACAAGTTGACGCCGTCGGAAGCCGCGCTGTTGGGGAACTCGGCGAGCGCCTCAGTCGAGTCAGGTTCTTCCGCGCCAGCGCGAGCGGACCGCCGCCAGCCCTCTCTCGAGGCCGAGAAACCTTTCCTGGCGGAAGACGACGCCGCCATGACGAAGATGATGAACGACATGGCCGTGAAGCCCACCGGTGACGTCGACCGGGATTTCGTCGCGATGATGGTTCCGCACCACCAGGGCGCGATCGACATGGCTCAGGCCGAGCTGCGCTACGGCCATGATGCTCGGCTGAAGCGCATCGCCCAGGAGATCGTCGTCGATCAGATCGAGCAGATTTCATTGATGCGCCTTGCGGTGGGAGAACCGTTGCCGCCGTCGGTCTCGTCCCCCACGAACCCGACCGTCCCGCCGCAAACCGGAGGCCAAGCGGGAAGCCCAACGGCAGAACAGCCTCCAATAAAGATGGACCGGGCAATGCGGATGTCGCCACGCCCCAGTGAACCCCAAGCAGGAGATCTATAGTTCATGAAACACGTTGCTTTTATCGCCGCGCTCGCAGCAGGTACTGCGCTCGGCGGGTTGTCGCCGGCGTTCGCCGGGCAGGCCCCTTACGGCGCCGCCGCGCCGGACATCCCGATCAGCTCGCACGATCGCGTCTACACCGCGGATCAGTTCTCCAACACGGTCTCCGTGGTCGATCCGTCTACCAATACTTTCCTCGGCGCGATCCGCCTCGGCGACCCCTCGCCGCACAATTTCAGCCCGCTTTACAAGGGGCAGGTCCTGGTCCACGGCATGGGCTTCTCGCCCGACCACCGCACGATCGCCGTCGTCTCGATCGGATCGAACTCGGTCGCCTTCATCGACACCGCGACCAACGAGGTGAAGCACATAACTTATGTCGGCCGCGCTCCGCACGAGGCGTTTTTCACCCCTGACGGCAACGAAGTCTGGGTCACGGTGCGCGGCGAGAACTATGTCGACGTGCTCGACGGCAAGACCTTCGAGGAGAAGACCCGCATCATTACGCCGCCCGGCCCCGGTATGCAGATCTTCTCGCCGGACGGCAAATACGGTTACGTCTGCTCCTCGTTCAACCCCGAGACGGATGTGATTGCGCTCGCGACACACGAGATCATCGCCCGAGTCAAGCAGGCGAGCCCGTTCTGTCCGAATATCGCGGCGACGCCGGACGGCAGCCAAGTCTGGTTCACGCTGAAGGACGTCGGCAAGACCCAGGTATTCAACGCCAAACCGCCCTTCAACGTATTGAAGGTGCTCGACACTGGCCCGATCACCAACCACGTCAACATCGTGCACAACGCGAAAGGGACGTTCGCCTATGTGACGATCGGCGGCCTGAACGAAGTGAAAGTGTTCCGGACCGACGATTTCACCCAGGTGGCGACGATCCCGGTCGGCGCATTGCCGCATGGGCTCTGGCCGTCGGGCGACGGGACCCGCATCTATGTGGGGCTGGAGAACGGCGACGGCGTCACCGCCATCGACACGCTGACCAACAAGGTTGTCGCGACGGTCCATATCGGCCAGGCGCCGCAGGCTCTGACCTATGTGCCGGACGCGGTTCCTTCGGGTCCCGGAACCCAGAACCTGGAGCCGCTCGGCGTCGCGGGCCAGGTCGCGCATCTCGAGCTCGCCCCGTCGTCGACGCCCACCGGCGCCGCGCCCACCAGCGTATCGCTGTTCGATCAAGGCCTGATCCAGGTGCTCGAAGCCGCGGTGTCCGGGCTGGAGCCAAAGCACCCTTATGTGCTGGCTCTCGCTGAGAAACCGGATGGCAAGGGCGCGCTGGAGCCGCTGCAATCCTTTACGACGAACCCGGCGGGGGCGGCGATCGTCAATGCGATCGGCCCGATCCGGCAGCTCGTCGAGAGTGGCGGAAACGCTGAGCGCCGCTATCTGGTGATCGTGCCGGCAGGCGGCGCCCAGCCTGCCGCTCCAGCGCAGGTGCAGGTCCTCTTGACCAACGGCCGCCCGCCGTCGACCGACGGCTTCGCCGCGACGGCGGACCGCCTTCTCTCCAAACTCCACTTCTGATCCCAGGAGATGACAGATGCATAATCGTATGCTTTTCCGCGTCGCCCTGGTCGGCATATTTGCCTCGATGCTCGTCCCCGCGGCGCAAGCGCATGCCTTTCTTGGCCATGCCGTTCCCGCCGTGGGGAGCACGGCTCCCCCGACGCGCCAAGTGAGGCTCTGGTTCACCGAAGCGGTCGAACCGGCCTTTAGCGCCGTGACAGTGACGAATGCCGCGGGCGATCGAGTAAACGACGGCAAGATCGCCATCGATTCGCGTAATCCGCAAGAACTGCGCGTCAGGGTGGAGCCGTTGAAGGCCGGCGTCTACCACGTGCAATGGCGCGTCATCTCGGTGGATACGCACCGAACACAGGGCAATTTCAGCTTCACCGTAGGCTGAGCCAAATGCCCGATCCGCTGCTCATCGCGGCGCGTGCGGTGGATTTCGCGGCGTTGGCGCAATTCGCCGGGCTCTTCGTCTTCCGTCGCCTCGTGATCGAGGCGGCGCTGTTCGCTTCGCGGAGCGCCGAGAGTTCGGCGCTCCGCGTGCGTTTCCTGGCGCTCGCTTGGGTGAGCCTCACACTGATTCTCCTCTCGAGCATTGTCTGGCTCTGGCTCGAGGCGCAGGCGTTCAGCGGTGAGCCGCTTTCGGCGGTATGGCGCGATGGCGTGGTCGTGACCGTGCTGAAAGAGACGCGCTTCGGGCGCAACATTGATGTTCGCGCCGTTCTCATTGCTCTCGCTGTCATTCTCCTGTCGCTCCCCGGGCGCGACGGCGCACGTCGACAGGTCGCGCTGCTCGTACTCTCGAGCGGCATGTTGGCCGGCGTCGCATGGGTCGGTCACGGCGGCGCAACCCCGGGCAGCAGTGGCGATATCCATCTCGTCGCCGACGTGTTCCATTTGCTCGGCGTCGGCTGCTGGGTGGGCGGGTTGCTCCCGCTCGCTCTTACTTTCGCTGCTGCGGGGCGTGCCCGCGACCCGATCTGGACCGGTTGGGCCTCGTCGACGACGCAGCGTTTTTCGACGCTCGGACTATGGGCGGTCGGAACGATCCTCGTGACGGGGGTCGTCAATTCCTGGTTCCTGGTGTCGGGGCCGGCAAGTCTCGTTGGCACGAGCTACGGACGGCTGCTTCTGGCGAAGATCGCCCTTTTTCTGATCGCAATCGCGATCGCTGGAGTCAATCGCACCTGGTTGACGCCGCGATTGGCGCATTCGGATCAGAGCGCAGCCGCGATCCGCAGCCTCCGCCTCAACAGCGTCATCGAGCTGACCCTCGCCTGGATGATCTTTCTCGTCGTCGGCGCGCTCGGCCTGCTACCTCCGGCGCTCGATAGGATGGCCGGGATGATGACATGAGGCGGTAGAGGACCCTCGAGGCCACCAAGCCGAACGCCGAACCTGGCGTCGACGATTTGCGACGCCATCGTCGCAGCCACTTCCGCGTTGACAAAATTTGCGCCATAGTCGGGGTCTTCAGGGGCGTGGAGTTCCTGCATGACGTTGTCGAGTTCGTGCGGGGCGTTGGCGGCGGCCGCCGCGTTGTCGAGTTGCGCGGTGGGGCCCGACTATCTCGAGCCCTTGGTACGCACGCCGCACGCGTTTGTCGCCGAGGCCACTGCGGGATCGAGCCACGCTTCGCGGCGGACGGAGGTCGATCTCAGACAATGGTGGCGCTCCCTGCGCGACAGGGAGCTCGACTCTCTGGTCGACAGGGCGCTCATTTCCAATTTCGATCTCGCGATCGCGCTCGCGCGCGTCCAGGCCGCGCGAGAGCAGATCATCGTCGTCGCCGGCGCCGCGCTGCCGCAGGTGGACATTTCGGCCGGTGGCGGCGGAGGCACGGGTTCGGACCAGACCAGGGGGCGCGCATCGCCGGCGTTCCGTTCCGCCGAAAACGCCAAGAATTTGAATGCCATCGATGAGGCGGGAGGTTTCGCCGCCGGTTGGGATCTCGATCTTTTCGGCCGGGTGAAACGTCAGGTGGAGGCGGCGACCGACCAGGCCGAAGCGCTAAAGGACGCGCGCGACTGGATTTATGTGACGGTCGCGGCCGATGTCGCGCGCGCTTACCTCGACATGCGCGCGCAAGAGCAGGAGCTGGTGGTTCTCGGCCAGAATATCAATGCGGCGCGGGCGTCGCTCAACCTCGCGCAATCGCGGCTGGATCGCGGACTCACCAATGAACTCGACGTTAGCCTCGCGAAACGGGAATTGGGGACCTTGGAGGCCGAGCAGGGGCCGCTCCGTGCGCAGGTCGAAGCCAGCCGACACGCGATCGCGGTCCTGCTCGGCGAATATCCCGAGACTTTGGCGGTGGAATTGGCTCGCGGAGGACCCGCCGCCGTCTTGCCTCGGCATGTACCCGTGGGGATCCCCGCCGACCTTCTGCGCCGGCGCCCGGATATTCAGCAGGCGGAGCGGCTACTGGCGGCGGCGAACGCCGATATCGGCGCGGCGATCGCCGATCTGTTTCCGGATGTCGTCCTGACCGGCTCCGCCGGCCTCCAAGGCGGTCCGAGATCGTCGAATACCTTGCTCCCCTTCATCGCGATCTGGTCGATCGGCCCCGCGGTGAATGCCCCCTTCCTCGACTTCGGCGCGTTGGACGCACAAGTCAAAATAGCCGATTTCCGGACGCAAGCCCTCCTCGTCGGCTATCGCGAGGCGATTGTACGGGCTGTCCAGCAGGTCGACGACGCCGGCGCGGCCTTTCACGCGCAGCAGGAGCGTCTGGCGGATCTCGACCGCGCCCTGACCGCCGCACGCGAGGCGACGCGGGTCGCCACCGAGCGTTACGATCGCGGCCTGACCGACTATCTGAACGTGCTCGACGCGGAGCGGCAGCAATACAGCCTCGAGGAGAGCCAGGTCGCGGCGCGACAGGTGGAGGCCGAAGCGCTCGTCGGGCTCTTCCGGGCGCTCGGCGGCGGCTGGCCGGTCAAAGAGAACCTGCCGGATATTCCCCAGCCGCAGCCGGCGGTGGCCGCGGCGGTGAAATATCTCATCAATCCGAATGAGGGCCCCTTGAACCCAGCGGGAAATCCCTCGAAATAGCGGAGGCGGCCGCCCTCCGACATTGTGAGCGCGGCGAAGCAATCCATCTGTCGGCGAGACAATCCCGATCCGGTTCCCCCAGGGTCGAACTTGGACGCCGTAGCGGACGCGCCAACTAAAATAAATTTTAGCGGGCGATTGAGAAAACGTCGCCACAAGAGAGGCGCCGTGGTCCGGCGCCATGACCTATATTCTGCGCTGCGGGCAGGGAACCGAATCCCTTCATCGCCGTTGCAGCGTGACCGTGCAACGGCCCCCTCTCGCAAACGGCGTGAATTTACTGGACACATTGCGTAGGAGACCGTCGACGTGTGGATCGTCCTCACCGCCCTCAGGCGTCCTTACACGTTCATCGTGGTCGCGATCGTCATCGCCCTCTTTGGCGTTCGGTCGGCGCTGCTGACGCCGACGGAC
>JBAQGU010001225.1:0-2115 GCA_049287975.1 Roseiarcus sp. | reverse complement strand
GCATTCTGGTTCCATGGCCGCGACGGCTTCGGCGATCGGGGCTATACGCCGCCGCGCCGCGGGGCGGAGCGGGAGAACGCGGTAGACGCCCTGGTGCGCCTCGCCGAGGCCGAGCCCGGCCTCACCTTGGTCACGCTCGGCCCGCTGACCAATATCGCGCTGGCGCTCGCGCGCGATCCCGGCTTCGCCGAGCGGATCGGGCGCTGCGTCGTCATGGGCGGCGCCCCCTGCTGCGAGGGCAACGTCACGCCCGCCGCCGAATACAACATCTGGGTCGATCCGGAAGCCGCGCGGCGCGTATTCCGCTCGCAATTGCCGATCGAGATGATCGGCTGGCATGTCTCGCGCGGCGCCTCGGTGCTCGACGAGGCGGAAATCGCCGATATTCTCGCACTCGATACGCCCAAAGCCCATTTCGCGATCGACTGCAACGCGAGGGCGAAAGAGGCCTATTTCACGCAGACCGGGGAACGCGGCCTTTCGCTCGCCGACCCCACCGCGATGGCCGTGGCGCTCGATCGCGGGATCGGCACGAGCTGGAGCCGGCATTTCGTCGAGATCGAATGCGCGAGCGATTTGACGCGAGGCATGACGATCGTGGACCGTCTCAATGTGGCCGCGGACCACAGCAATAAGCTGACTTGGCGCGACGCTCTGAGCGCCGGGTCCAAGTGCGACGTGTGCTGGACCTTCGACGCCATCGGCTACAAGGCGATGCTCGAGCGCGCGCTCGCTTGAAGGAGACGGGCATGGTCGCCGACGCGAACCTGCTGGGCGATCAATCCTCGCCCTATCTGCTGCAACACGCGCACAATCCGGTGCACTGGCGCCCCTGGGGCCTCGATGCGCTCGCCGAGGCCCGCCGGCGCGACTGCCCGGTCCTGCTCTCCATCGGCTACGCCGCTTGCCACTGGTGCCATGTGATGGCGCACGAATCCTTCGAGGACGCCGACACCGCCGCGCGGATGAACGCTGGGTTCGTCAACATCAAGGTCGATCGCGAGGAGCGGCCCGACATCGACCACCATTACATGGCCGCGCTGCATGCGATGGGCGAGCAGGGCGGCTGGCCGCTGACGATGTTCCTCACCCCCGACGGCGTACCCGTTTACGGCGGCACCTATTGGCCGCCGACGCCCCATTATGGCCGACCTTCTTTCATGCAGGTCTTGCAGGCGGTCGAAAACGCGTGGCGGACGAAGCGCGACAAGATGCTCGAACAGGGGCAGGCGCTCGTCGCGCATCTCGCCGAGCAGGCTGCGCCGCGCCCCGCCGGCGAGATCGGCCCCGACGACCTGACGCGCGTCGGCGAGTCCTTTCTACGCCTCCTCGATCCCGTCAACGGCGGGATCGGCCGCGCGCCGAAATTCCCGAACGCGCCGATCTTTCGCCTTCTCGGAGGCGAGTACTTCCGCCGCCGCGATCCGCGCATGCGCGCGGCCGTCCGCGCCCTGCTCGATGCCCTGTGCGCGGGGGGCATCTACGATCACCTCGGCGGCGGCTTCGCGCGCTATTCGACCGACGCCGAATGGCACGTCCCGCATTTCGAGAAAATGCTCTACGACAACGCGCAGATCCTCGAATTGCTCGCGCTCGCCCATGCGGAAACGCCTGACACGATCTACGAGGCGCGGGCGCGCGAGACCTTCGCCTGGCTGATGCGCGAGATGCGCGTCGGCGACGCCTTCGCCTCCTCGCAGGACGCCGATCAGGCGGGCGAGGAAGGTCTGTTTTACGTCTGGAGCGCGGAGGAGATCGATGCGCTCCTCGGCGGTGACGCCCCCGCCTTCAAGGCCGCCTACGACGTCCGCCGCGGCGGAAATTGGGAAGGCCGCAACGTGCTGCGCCGGGTGACGCCCCCGGGCGATGCGGCCGAGGAACGTCGCCTGCGAGACGCCCGCGCGCGGTTGTTCGCTGCGCGCGACGCGCGCGTGAGCCCGCCGCTGGACGACAAGGTGCTCGCGGACTGGAACGGCCTGATGATATCAGCGCTCGCGCGCGCCGCCGCGGTGTTCGCCGCGCCCGAGTTTCTGGAGGCCGCCCGCGCCGCCTTCGCCTTCGTCTGGAACCGTTTGCGCGACGCCCGGGGGCGCCTCGCCCATTCCTGGCGCGCGG
>JBAQGU010001224.1:0-6344 GCA_049287975.1 Roseiarcus sp. | reverse complement strand
GCAATTGCACGGCGGCGATTGTAGCAGAAGGGTCAGATGGCTGCTGCCGACGCTCGACTTCACCCCGGTGCTGCATGTCAACTACGCCGAGACGGTTCTGCCAATTCGCGACGGATTGCCGAAACTGAAGGATTTTCCGGCTGAATTTGGCGGTTCCGGTGAGACGATGGCCGAGTGACTGCGCGCCGAGCCGCAACGTGAGGCGCCGAGCGAACCTCGAGCAAATCACGAGAAATGAGGGCATCGAATACGCAAAGGCGGTCGCGCCACCGTAATTGGCACGGAACAAATGCTCGACGCGGCATGCTCGCCGAATAGATATAACGTAGTGATAGCGGTCTGTTCTCGCCTCATCATCGACACGAAGCGGTGCAAGGTTTGTCCTGATGCCGACCTCGCGCTCCTTCGTAATGTACTGTCAGATCGCCTTCTTCGCAGCCTCTCCGAATGGCGTGCTCGCCCAGGCGGGGACTGCGGCCCCGCCGGCCGCGACAGCCACGGAAACGCCAGCCGTCGTTGCTGACGGGAATTCGGCCGAAACCCTTCTCGGCAAGCCGGTGCAAAGCGCAACAGGTGAGAATTTGGGCCGCATCGTCGATGTCATCGTCGATCGCAGCGGGATGGTGCAGGCCGCCATCATCGATTTCGGCGGCTTTCTGGGCGTCGGCACCCGAAAGATCGCGGTTGACTGGCATGCGCTGCACTTTCCGCAAGCGGGCGGTATGGAAAAGCTCATTGCCGCTCTGCCGGCAGACCAATTGCGAAAGGCGCCAGTCTTCAAGGAGGGCGAACCTGTAGTCATCATGGGCCGGGCGAACGCCCCGCCTCCTTCCACCGCACGCCCGCCTGCTTCGTCTTCCGAGGCTCCGACTACCCCGGCGCCGGCGAACTCTTCGGCGCCCAAGCCCTGATGGCGTGGGCGCGATGCGTCTGAGAATGGCTCCGTCGATTGCCGATGCCGGCAAGCTTGATGGACTCTCGTTGCAGCGAAGCTCGAACGAAGATCGCCTCCGACCCGTTTCCGCGCGGAGCCGGCGGAGTCTGGACTGGTTCGTCTTCTTTGTCGCCGATATCCAGACCGGCTTTGGCCCGTTTGTTGCTGTATTTCTGACGACCCAGAAATGGACTCAAGTCGACATCGGCCTTGTCCTGACCGTCAGCGGTCTTGTCAGCTTGGTCGGCCAGATTCCGTTTGGGGCGCTGGTGGATGCGGCGCGCTCGGTGCGTGTTGTCGCTGCTTTCGCGCTCGTTGCAATCGGCGGCAGCGCCCTCGCCTTCGCAGCGTGGCCTATTTTTCCCGTCGTGCTCGCCTCTCGAGTGATCCACGCTGCAGCAAGCAGCATGCTCGGCCTTGCGATGGTCTCGATAAGCCTCGGCGTCGCCGGAGAAAGTGGAATGAGCGAGCGGCTCGGACGCAACGCGGCTTTCGCCTCGGCCGGCACGGGGATCGCAGCCGCTGTCATGGGCGCCTGCGGGTATTATCTGTCGAGCCGTGCGGTGTTTTTTCTCGCCGGTTCCCTGGTCCTGCCAGCCATTTTTGCAGTCTCCCGCATCCGAGCTGATGAGATCGGTCCAGCGTCGGATGCAGCCCGTGGGGCGCCGACGAACCCCAGAGCCATTGCAGCGGGCCTTGGTGAGATTGCACGCAACCGGCCGCTCGTCGTCTTCGCCATTTGCGTCGGCCTGTTTCATCTCGCCAACGCGGCGATGCTGCCGCTGGCGGCGAGCATGCTGACGCTTCGATCCAGCGATGCGGCGACGATCATGGTGGCCGCTGCGATGGTCATCCCGCAATTCACCGTAACCGTGCTTTCGCCTTGGGTTGGCAGGACGGCGCATCGCTTGGGGCGGCGACCGCTTTTGCTGTTCGGCTTTGGCGCACTGTTCATTCGCGGACTGTTGTTCGCGATGACAAGCGAACCACGGTTGCTCGTCGCCATTCAGGTTCTCGACGGCGTATCGGCCGCAGTCTTCGGCGTCCTCGTGCCGCTCACAATCGTCGATCTCACTCGCGAACACGGTCATTTCAACCTGGCGCAGGGCGCGATCGGTTGCGCGATGGGGATTGGCGCGGCGATCAGTACCACGTTGACCGGCTATATCACCGACAACTTCGGCAGTTACGCCGCGTTCAATATCCTGACGGCCCTCGCGGCCGTCGGCTTCGCGGCTATAGCTCTGGCGATGCCGGAGACGAAGCCGCCGCCGGAAACCGCGGAGTTGCAGAGCGCCTAAACCGTCGCGAGACGGGGTCGGGTGCGCCTGCCGTCGATCAGCTTGCGATAGAGATGAATGTAGTCTTCAGCCATGCGGCGAGCTGTGAATCGTTCTTCGAAGCGTCGGCGGATTGCATTTCGAGACAACGAGGCGACATCACGAACCGCGCCCGCAGCGCTCGTTTCGTCTTCCACCACAAAGCCCGTAACCCCGTCTTCGACGATTTCGGAAACGGAACCGCGATTGAAGGCCACAACCGGAACGCCGCAGGCCATAGCTTCGATCATGACCAATCCGAACGGTTCCGGCCAGTCGATCGGCAGCAGTAGAGCGATCGCGCCGCTCAAGAATTCGGACTTCTGCGCATCGCCGATCTCTCCGATGAACTCCACGCCAGGGGTGGAAAGCAGCGGGCGTATCGTCTCGGCGAAATAGTCTTCGTCCGCGCGATCCACCTTGGCGGCGATCTTTAGAGGGATTCCGCAGCGCTGTGAGATGCGGATCGCGTGGTCCGCGCCCTTCTCGGGAGATATCCGTCCGAGGAAGGCGAGATAGGAGGGTGGGATCGGCTGCGGCTGCAACGCGCCGGCAGGCAATCCATGGTGCACTGTCGCGACCCAGTTGGCCTTTGGGACCGGTCGGCGCTGTGCATTCGAAATTGAAACGACGGGAATGTCGGAGAATGTCGCGAAAGCCGGGTGGTGCTCGGGCAGATCGAGGCGCCCATGAAGCGTCGTGACGAAAGGCGTCGACTGCCGCGACATCAGCGAAAAAGGGAAGTAGTCGAGATGAAAATGCATGAGATCGAATTCGTCGGACCGCCGATATACCTGTTCGATCATCATCATATGGAGCGCATTGGGATCGCGCACGGTGCCGTCGAGCCGCAAGGCGCGCGGCCAAATCGGCTCCAATTTGGCGGCGGTGATCGAATCTCCACTTGCAAATAGCGTGACGTCTTGCCCGAGCGCGACCAGTTCATCCGTCAACCAGGAAATGACTCGTTCGGTTCCGCCATAAAGCGCTGGCGGCACGGCCTCGGTCAAAGGAGCAATTTGCGCAATCCTCATGGAACGAATCTCCTCATTCGACGTTTGGCCCCGGGCGTCACGCCTACGCCGTACGTTTTGGCTGACTGCGACGAGAACGTGGCAATGTCGCGACCAAATATTGTTCGAGCCCCCCACGAGGATTTCAGATTGAGATTCCGCTCGTCAGCCCAGTGAAAATGGACTTGCCGTTGACGGACGATATTTGCTGGTTCCGCAATAGGCCGCTGTGGTTTTTAGCGCGCTATGTCAGGCGCCGCCCGCTGGCGCACGGCGTCATCATCCTGGCTGTGCTCGGCGCCGTGACCTGTTCGGTCAGCACGCAATATGGCGTCAAGTTCCTCGTCGACGTTCTGTCGCGAGAACCCGGACAAGGCGGGAGCCCGTGGCTGGCATTTGCGATCCTCGTCTCGTTCGTGGCAGCCGATAATTTGCTGTGGCGGGTCGCCAGCTGGATCGCGAGTCTTGCCTTCGTCAAGGTGACGGGCGACTTGAGGTCCGAACTCTTCCGCCACCTCATTGGCCACGCTCCGGTCTATTTTGCGGAGCGGTTGCCGGGCATGCTCACCAGTCGCGTCACTGCGACGTCGAATGCGGTGTTCCAGATCGAAAACATGTTCATATGGAACGTTTTGCCGCCCTGCGCCGCGACGGTGGGCGCTATTGCGTTCCTCACCACGGTAAGCGTCAATATGGCGGCAGTCTTGGTCGTCGTCGCCGTAATTGTGATGATGGCCATGTTTCGTTTTGCCGCGGCGGGGCGGCCGTTGCATCACGATTTCGCGAGCAAGGCGGCGACAGTCGATGGCGAAATGGTTGATGTGATCGGCAATATGGCTCTTGTGAGAGCATTTGAGGGCGCCGACCGCGAGCATTCCCGCTTCGAAACGACAGTCGCCGAGGAAATGACGGCGCGCCGTCGCAGTCTTCTTTATTTGGAGAAGCTGCGCCTGACGCATGCGCTGGTCGTTGTTGTCATGACCCTGGCGCTTCTCGCCTGGGCCATCACGCTTTGGCAGGAAAAGCGCGCAACGGCTGGGGATGTTGTGCTGGTCTGCACGCTCGGCCTTTCGGTGCTCAGCGCGACGCGCGATCTCGCCGTCGCTCTGGTGGACGTCACGCAACATATGGCGCGCTTGGCGGAGGCGCTCGCGACTTTGCTCTCGCCACACGAACTGAGGCCTCATCCCGAGGCGTCCGCTCTGGTTCCGCACGGCGCTCGAGTAACCTTCCAAAATGTCTCGTTTGGCTACCCCAGCGGAAAGCGAGTCTTTGACGATTTCAGCGTCGACATCGAGCCGGGTCAACGAGTGGGCCTGGTGGGTCCCTCCGGCGGCGGCAAGTCGACGCTCGTTGCGCTGATGCAGTTTTTCTATCGCGTCGATGCAGGACGCATTCTCATCGACGGACATGACATCGCGCGTGCAACCGAGGCGAGCCTGCGCAACGCGATTGCGATCGTGCCGCAGGACACAGCGCTTCTCAATCGCACGCTGCTGGAAAACATCCGCTACGGTCGCCCCGATGCAACCGACGAAGAGGTATGGGATGCGGCGGCGGCGGCGCGATGCCGACCCTTCATCGAAAACCTGCCGAGGGGCCTCGACACGATGGTTGGAGATCGCGGCGTGAAGCTCTCGGGTGGCCAGCGCCAACGGATCGCGATTGCTCGCGCCTTCTTGAAAGATGCGCCATTGCTCATTCTCGACGAAGCAACATCGGCGCTCGACATCGAAGCCGAAGAGGCAATTCGCGAGACGCTGGAAAGCCTCATGGCGGCCCGCACCGTGATCACCATCGCTCATCGCCTCTCGACGCTTCGTAACTTCGACCGGATTCTCGTGCTGCAAGGAGGTAAGCTCGTCGAGGACGGGGCGCCGGACGCTCTCATGCGCGGCCAAGGCGTCTATCACGACCTCGTCAGCCGCGAACTCAGCCGGCTCGCCGAACAGCCCTCTGCGCCAAGGATGCTGAGACAAGGCGCCCCCGGGCGTTTACCCTCGAGGGTAGAGGTCAATTCATCCGATGGCTATGCCCGTTATCCCTTACGAGAAGACCGTTCCCGGCGGCGCCGAAACCGAAGGAGCCCGTAGGCCGACGCTGGTCGCGGCGCCCCAAAATTTCAGTGGCGTAAGTATCACCTCGCGACCTCATCGGCGCCAGCGAAATACCACACTCGTCCCGTATCAACATTTGCTGGGGAGTAGTAGAGCCAAGGAAAGGACCGGTCATGCGAATATTGACAACGCTTGTCATATGCGCGGCGGCGAGCCTAGCGGCGCCGGTTTACGCGCAAACCGAAAATGAGCGTCCGC
This sequence comes from Roseiarcus sp., assembly GCA_049287975.1. Taxonomy (GTDB): domain Bacteria; phylum Pseudomonadota; class Alphaproteobacteria; order Rhizobiales; family Beijerinckiaceae; genus Roseiarcus. The sequence continues at coordinate 763 of JBAQGU010001224.1, read as the reverse complement.
CCGCAAGCGAGTTGCAAGACGCTCCCCAACTCAGGCCCGCCGCTGTGGCGATCATCGCTATGAACGCCTTACCGGTTGAAGTCCAAATGCAAGTCAAAGCGAAGATGGCCCAGACGAGCAAGGACGACATGCAAGCTCTTCGGCGTTCGATCGATGCGATGCCAGAGGCGTCCTCGGCATTGAGAGCGGAGGGTCTCAGCTCCGCTGAGGTCGTCGCTGCTCTTGTCGACGACGAAGGCAAGCTGACGTTGGTCACAAACGACGAGACGTGAGCCCGCGAAGGCCGCGCGCCTCACGCGAAGGAAATTTTCCTGCCCATAACGCCTTGAAAAATCCCAAAACGTGGAAGGAATCTCACCCGGGAATCGAGCCGGCGGCCATCATCCCTGCCCAACCAGCTCCGCCCAGCGCTGCGTCGCCTTCAGGCCGCCGCCGGTCAGCAACACGACCGTCGTCTCCTCGGCCTCGATCGCGCCCTGCCGCAGCAGCGCCGACAAGGCGGCGGCGGCGACGGCGCTGGTCGGTTCGGCGTAGAGGCCGCTCCTCGCCAATCGCCAACTCGCGGACATGATCTCGTCTTCGGAAACCGCGACCGCCGCGCCGCCGGAACGCCGGATCGCGGCGAGGACCTCCCGCCCGCGCACCGGCTTGGCGATGGCGGTCCCTTCGGCGATCGTCGGCTTCGGCTCCATCGGCGAAACCTCCATCGCGCCGGCCTCCAAGCTGGCTGAGATCGGCGCGCAGTTCGCGGGCTGGGCGGCTA
>JBAQGU010001223.1:0-2223 GCA_049287975.1 Roseiarcus sp. | reverse complement strand
GCTTCGAAGTGGGCCGCCAGCGACCAGCGCGGCCATGGCTGCGACCGCAACCGACCGAGCCAGCGCGCGATCGCCCCACGGCCTGCCTCCGGCAGAACCACGCGGATATGCGGACCCTGTTCCGCCTCCGCCGGCAGCGCGTCGAGGCCGCGCCAATCCGGAGACCGGCGACGCGCCTCGCTCCAAGCCTCGTAGCATTCGAGCGGCGTCGACATGAGCGTGCGGCGGAAATGGCGCTCGGCCCGAAGGGGTTGGCCGAGCAAGCCAAAACCGACAGCGAGCAACGTATGCCGCGGGCGCCATCCGCGCGCCAGACGCTCGGGAAAAGAAACCTCACGCAGCCCGACGATGCGGAAAGCGAATGGACCCGGCCGATCGGTCGGCGAGATCCAGATCGCCCGAGTCTTGGCGGGGATCTTGCCGAGCCAGACCGCCCGGCCGAACAGCGTCCCCGGCAGGATTTCCTCCTTCACGTCCTGCGCCGTCAGACAGCGCAGCAGCGGGCGCGCGAGCGGATCGACGAGACTCGCTTCGTAAGTCAGCTCGATCCAGCGATTGGCGGGGACCCCGCCCGCGAACTCCAGCCGCAGCCAGGGTTCGTGCGAGGTCGCGATCCTCTTTCCGTCGAGGCCGATCACGTCGCGTTCGGGAACGAGCGTGATCGTTTCAGCGCCGACTTCGTCGGGCGAAAACAGAAAGCGATCGCCCATCCTTGTGGTCGGGCTCCTCATGGGCGGCGCCGAAGTCGAGGCGGCAGGCTCCCGCGAGGTTTCATCTGGCCTCCGGAAGGCGCGCCAGACGAGCCCATTCCGGGGTCGAGCGGTCTTTCGAATACCACGGATTGATCGCGAAGTCCTCGTAGCGATCGGTCGCGTGACGCTCGCGCAGATTGTCCTTTTCGCGGCCAAAGCGGACGATGTTGGCAGGCGTTTCGTCGCTGCCGCGCGAAGCGGATTCATGGTGCACGAGGGTCGCGAACGGGGTCCAGACGATTCGGTAGCCGGCGGCGAGCGCGCGCAAGCATAGATCGACGTCGTTATAGGCGATGGCGAATCGCGTTTCGTCGAGAGGCCCTACCCGCCGCAACGCTTCGCGCGAAACCAGCAGGCAGGCGCCCGTCACCGCCGACAGCGATTGGCGGACCCATAACCGCCCCATCGGTCCGGGAAAATTCTCGGGGTGTTCGAGGAACCAATGCCCAGCGAGGCCGCCGTAGCCGACGATCACGCCAGCGTGCTGGAGCGTGCGGTCCGGATAGAGAAGCTTGGCGCCGACCACGCCGACCTCCGGGTACGCGAAGCACGAGGCCATCTCCTTGAGCCAGCCAGGCTCGAGGATCTCGATGTCGTTGTTGAGCAGGAGAATCATTTCGCCTTGCGCGCGCGCCAGCCCCTTGTTGATGGCGCGAGAGAAATTGAATGGCTCTTCATCGACGACCGCTCGGAACGCGGCCCGCTCGCTGGCGTGGCGTTCATAGAGCGCGAGCACTTCGCCGTCCGTGGTGCCGTTGTCGATCACAATGATCTCGAGACGGGGATAGTCGGTTCCGAGCGTCAGACCATCGAGAACTCGCGCGATGAGCGGCAGCGAATCGCGGTTGGGAATGATCACGGAAACGAGCGGCCAGATCTCGAGTCGCGTATCGAAGCAGATGCGATGGAGATTGCCGCCGAGCGCTGCCTCGACCCGCGGCTCGGCGGCGTCGACGGTGTAGGCCTGCGCCAGCGCGCGGCGCGCGTTTTCCGTCGCGCGCTCGAGGAAGCGGGCGCTATAGCTTGCGCCGTCGCGGCGCCAGAGATAGGCGGGATAGGGCAGATGCAGGCATTCGCGTCGCGAAAGGCCGCGCGTATAGCGCAGCACCAGATCGTAATCCTGCGAACCGTCGAAGCCATCGCGCAGTCCGCCCAGCGCCGCCAAGCGGTCGCGGCGAAAGAAGGAGAGATGGTTCGTGTAGTTCACGCCGGACAGCAGCGCGGGATCGAAGGCGGGCTTCAAGAACAAATCGACCGGCCGCAGACGGCCATCGGCGACGACTTCGTCCGTGTAGAGAAAAAGGCAGCCCGGGGCGACGGACAGGGAGCGCCAAACCCGATCGAGCGCGAAAGGCGCCAGCGCATCGTCGTGGTCGAGGAACGCCAGCCAAGGCGCGCTCGCTCGCTCGACGCCGGCGTTCGTCGCCGCGGCGATGCCGCGATTTGCGGCATGCCGCAGGATGCGCAAATC
>JBAQGU010001222.1:0-2805 GCA_049287975.1 Roseiarcus sp. | reverse complement strand
CCCCTGAGCTGAGATACGGCTAATTCGGTGACACGGCGGCTTCGACTTTTGGTATGCGATTGCGGCGAGGAACGCCATCGAACCTGGTGCCCGTATCGCCTCTCGTGCTTCTACCCCGCTGCTTTTCCGGCTCGCGATGCTCGGCGAAAAACTCGGTCCCCTCCTCAATCCATCACCGCCGCATGCCCTTCGTCCTTCGCCCCCCGCGCCGCCGCTGCCGCGTTGGCGGATTTGGCCGACCGGATCAGAGCCAGCAGCGGGAACGCGCTCAACGACACGAAGGTCATGATGAGGAAATCGTTGGAATAGGCCATCACGGCCGCCTGCTGCGTGATCATCGCCTCGAACGCGCCCAGGCCTCGCGCCGTGGTCGAAAGCATGCCCGCCGCGTCGGGCATCCGCATGGCGCCGTTGAACGGGGTGATGTCTTCAGCGAGCTGGGCGTGAAATGTGGTCATCATGTTGACGAGCTGGGCGATGATCAGCGAGATGCCGACGGAGGAGCCGAGGTTTCGGATCAGCGTCCAGAGCGCCGCGCCATCGGTGCGCAAGTCGCCCGGCAGCGTCGCGAACGCGACCGTGTTCAAGGGCACGAAAACGAAGCCCAGCCCGACGCCCTGGACGACGCTGTCGATCGCGATCGCGCGCGCGGAGGTGTCGGGAGACCAGCCGACCATGACCCAGAGCGAGCTCGTCGCGAGAGTGAGGCCCAGGAATATCAGAATCCGCGCGTCCACTTTGCCCAGCAGCCGCCCGACCGCCATCATTGAGAAAAAGGTGCCGATCCCGCGCGTGCCGAGGAGATAACCGCTCGCCAGCACGGGATAGCCCATCAGGTTCTGGATATAAGGCGTCACCAGCGCCATCGTCGCCAAGAGGATGATGCCGATCAGGAACATGAACATGACGGCGATGGAAAAATTCCAGTCGCGAAAGATCCGGATCGGAATGAACGGACGCTCCGAAGTCAACGCGTCGGCGAAAAAGAAATAGAAGCCGACCGCCGAGAGGATCGCCTCGACGATGATTTCGTTGGAATCGAACCAGCCCTGGTCCTGGCCGCGGTCGAGCATCATCTGCAGCGCGCCGATCCCGAGCGACAGGGTCAGAAAGCCGAACCAGGAGAACGGAACATCCTTGCGGGTCGCGCTTTCGCGCATGAAGGTGGAGAGGCCGAGAACCGTCAAGATGCCGAACGGCAGATTGACGAAGAACACCCAGCGCCAAGTGTAGGCGTCCGTCAGCCAGCCGCCCAGGGTCGGTCCCATGATCGGGCCGAGCATCACGCCCATGCCCCAGATCGCCATCGCGGAGCCGCGCCTGGCCGGGGGATAGATGTCGAGCATCACCGCCTGGCTGATCGGGACCAGCGCGGCGCCGAAGACGCCCTGCAACAGACGGAAGGCGACCATCTCTTCGATGCTCTGTGCGATTCCGCACAGCATCGAGGCGACGGTGAAGCCCGCGGTGCAAACGATGAACAGCTTCTTGCGCCCGACGCGCATCGCCATCCAGCCGAGCGGCGAGGTCATGATCGCCGCCGCGACGATGTAGGAGGTCAGCACCCAGTTGACTTGGTCTTGCGTGGTCGAGAGCGATCCCTGCATGTAGGGCAGGGCGACATTGGCGATGGTGGTGTCCAGCGCCTGCATGATGGTCGCCATCATCACGCAGACGGTCAGTAGCGAGCGCTCGAGCGGCGCGATCGTATCGGCTCGAGAATCGCTCACGGCTTCGCAGAGGCCCCGCGCGCCGGGGCGGATGCGAACCACGATTCGCCCCAAGCCCGGATCGATTCATAAAGGCCCGCGAGCGAACGGGTGCGCCCGGTGTCGATCGAAACGTCCGCGCTCATGCCGGCGCGCAAGCCAGTCATGTCCTGATCGGCGTCGAAACAGAAGCGCAGCGGGATGCGCTGCACCACTTTCACCCAATTGCCGCTGGCGTTCTGCGGCGGCAGGATCGCGAATTGCGCGCCCGTGCCCGGAGCGATCGAGCAGATGCTTCCGCGCCATTCCCGGTCGGGGAACGTATCGACCGTCACCGTCGCGGGCAGGCCCACCTTCACGTAGGTCAAGTCGGACTCCTTCGGATTGCCGTCCACCCAGAGGCCCGTGTCCGCGACGACGGCGAAAACCGGCTGACCGGCAGGCGCGACCCGGCCGAGTTCGATCTGCGCGACCTGCGTGGCGACGCCCGCGATCGGCGCCTTCACGCTCGCGTAAGCGAGATTGCGCTCGGCATCCTCGACCTGAGCCTTGGCTTGTATGTAGGCGGGGAAGGTTTCGATCGGGACATCGGGTCCGCCGCCGAGCTTGACCCTGGCCGCGTCCTGTTGCTGGCGAACGAATTCCAGGATTTGCTTGGCCTGGACGAGCGCGGCGGCCGAGGTGTCGGCCTCGACGCGCGTGACCGAGCGCGAGGCGATCAGCGCCTGCTTGCGGTCATAGTCGGCCTGCCGGAGATCGACGGCGTCCTGGCCCATCTTGATCTGGTCGATATTGGTGATAAAAGTTTCGCGCAAATTGGCGAAGTCGACCTTCGCCGCCGCCAGACGGCCCTGGGCGAGGGCGAGCGCCGTGCGATAGGGCGCCGGATCGATGTCGAACAGCGGATCGCCGGCGGCGACCTTTTGCCCCTCCTTCACGTGAATGGAAACGATCGGACCGGTGACGTTGGGCGTGATCAACGCTTTGTCGGCGCCGACATAGGCGTTGTCGGTCGAGACCCAACGGCCGCCCGAGAGCCACCAGAGGAGGCCGAGCGCCAACGCCGCGAGGGGGACGACCACGAGCAGGAAAAAGC
>JBAQGU010001221.1:0-16732 GCA_049287975.1 Roseiarcus sp. | reverse complement strand
CCAGCGCGGACCTATAACTACGCATTTTTGGACGGCTCCGCCATCGGGGTCAATGACGGCGTGATCCTGGTGTCCCTCGAGGACGGGCACGCGCCGACCGCGGACTATGTTCGCAAGTTGCGCGTGGTGTTGCCCGAAGCGTTTCCAGATGTGGTGTTTTACTTTCAAGCGGCCGACATGGTGACACAGATCCTGAATTTCGGGCTTCCGTCGCAGATCGATGTGCGAACCGTCGGCCTCGATCGCGTGAAAAACCTGAGCGTAGCGAAGGAAATTCGAAGTCGTATGGCAGCCGTCCCGGGCATCGTCGACGCTCACCTTCAGCAAGAGGTGGACGGCCCGGCCTTTTACGCGACGATCGATCGGACGCGAGCTGCACAGCTCGGCCTCAATGCCGCGTCCATCGCTACCAATCTCAACGTCAGCTTGAGCTCGTCCGAGGCGGTCACGCCCAATTTCTGGACCGACCCGACATCGGGAATTCCGTACTATTTTGCAGTCCAGACGCCGGAGCGCGAAGTCCACTCCGTCAACGATCTGAACAACACGCCCGTTTCTGCCTCGACCTTCGCCCACGGGAACGTGCTGGTGCCGGGCCTGCTGAGCAACGTCGCGACCATTGCGCGCCGGACTGTGCCGACCAACACCAATCAAACCAACATTCAACCGGTTTACGAGGTTTTCGCCAGCGTGCAGGGCCGCGACCTGGGTGGTGTGGCGGCCGACATCGACAAAATCGTCACAGATTTGAAAGGACAGTTGGCGAAGGGGAACACAATCCAGGTCGTAGGTCAGATCCAGAGTATGAGCGACTCCTTCCGCGACCTCGGAATCGGGCTGCTGTTCGCAGCGGTGCTGGTGTATCTGCTGATGGTCGTGAATTATCAGAACTTCGGCGACCCGTTCGTCGTCATTCTCGCGTTGCCCGCTACTCTTTGCGGTATTTTGACGATGCTGTACATCACCGGCACGTCCCTGAGCGTGCCATCCCTGATGGGCGCGATCATGGCGGTCGGCGTCGCTTCGGCAAACTCGATCCTGCTCGTCACCTTCGCACGCGAGCAACAGCTCGCCGGCCGGCCGGCCGGGCAGGCGGCGATCGACGCGGGGCATACGCGGATCCGACCGGTGTTGATGACGGCGGCTGCGATGATCGTCGGCATGATTCCGATGGCGATCGGAGGAGCGGGCGAGGAACAGAACGCCGCGTTGGCTCGGGCCGTGATCGGTGGCCTCTTGTTTGCAACGCCGACTACATTGCTGGTGGTCCCTTATCTGTTTGCAATGCTCCGAAAGGGCAATGACGGAAAGTCGGCCCACGGCGTATTTGAGGAGAATGTCTGATGAACGAGATCAATAGATCATCCGAGTTCGGACAGTCCTCCCCGACCGCTCCGACCGATCGTAGGACCGAACAGTCTCCGGCGCCGAAGGAACAGACCCGCCCTCGGAGCAAGCGCTGGCTTCTCGGGGCGAGCGCTGCGCTCGTGCTCGCCTGCGCCCTCGGATACGGGGGCTGGCGGGACTACACCCAGCGCCGGGAAGCCGTCGCCGTCGTGCAGCAAAGTAGCGACTTCGTCCCGACGGTGCAGGTCGCGCCGGTGCGCGCGAGCAGCGATCCGATGATCGTGACGCTGCCAGGAACGACGTACGCGTGGGCGGTCGCGAACATCTATGCGCGCGCCAACGGCTATATCGAAAAACGCAATGTCGACATCGGCGACCACGTCAAGGCTGGCGACTTGTTGGTCGAGCTTACCGCTCCCGAACTGGACTATCAGGTATTGCAGGCTCAGGCGACATTGATTCAAACGCAATCGGCCTTGCGCCAGAACCAGGCGAGCAGAGCGCTTGCACAAGTGACCAACGATCGCATCGGCCCATTGGTCAGGCAAGGATGGGCCACCGCTCAATTGGGCGATACGGATCGTCTCTCTCTGGAAGCTCAGCAGGCCGCTGTCGAAGTCGCCCAGGCCAACATCGCAGCTCAACAGAAACTGGTCAACGTTCTCAGCCAACAAAGAGACTACTTGCGAGTCGTTGCTCCGTTCGACGGCGTCATAACTCAGCGAGCGGTGGATGTGGGTAGCCTAGTGCAGAATGGCAGCACATTCATGTTCACAATGATGCAGAGCAGCGTCATTCGTGTGCAGGTCTTCGTGCCGCAGGATCAAGCGTTCGGACTCGACGATGGCGACGATGCCGTCATTCGGGTTCCCGAAATGCCGAATCGAACCTTTCCCGGCAAGGTCACGCGGATTTCCGACGCTCTGCAACAGGGCACTCGGACATTGCTCATCGAGGTCGACGTGCCCAACCCTGACGGAGCCTTGACGCCGGGAATCTATTGCACGGTCGAACTGCACATCCCACGCAAGGTCCCATCCTTCGTGGTTCCGGCTTCCGCCCTCATCTTCAATCGAGAGGGATTGCATGTCGCAGTGGACGAGAATGGAGTCGTCCGCCTTCACAAAGTGACGGTGGCGCGCGATCTCGGAACTGAGATCGAAGTGCGTGACGGCGTCAAGGCGGGCGATGAAGCCATTTTGAACCCAATGGTCAACATCGCCGACGGCAACCCTGTGCACAGCAAGGCGTCGACCTCCAATATCGTGCCGTGATCGGCGCCGCCGCGATAGGCTCGAGGGCTTCCAAGGCGGCGCCATCCGTTTGGCGCTCTCCGACGAGCGTGATCCTCTGGTAACGGCTCGAGAGCGTGTTGTGCAGCCTGCGATGCGGATTACCGAATATTTGGGGCAGCAAGTCAGGCGGCATGCTAGCTCGGCCGGTCGCGATGCAGCAATTGTTTCGATGCGGCGCCTTACGGGACCGGCAATCGTCGAGCTGCTCGTAGATGACTGCCGAATCCAGTCCGGCGAGAGCGGGGATCCGGCCCGATCGGCTGGTGCCCTGTTCTCCGTGGCGCGCGCCGCCATTGAGCGCGACGAAAGCGCCGTACTGCTGATCGCCCGATACGATCGGTGACGCCAACTCGATGGAGGCGAGGAAGGGATACAAGTTTACGCCATCCAGCGCAATCAGGGAGCCGCCAGCGTCGACCGCAGCGACGACGCGGGGCCAGCACCCGCGGCGGCCCGGGCGCCCATGGGTCCGGGTATTGCTCTGTATGGAAATTCAGCGATACGCCGCGCCCAAACTCGTCATCAAAACAGCCACTACTGCCCGCGAGTTATTCGAGGCGGAGGCGCTGTACTCCGCTGGCGTGCCGCTGAACACCATAGTCGGCGCCGAGCCGCTTTGGGTCGTCCGAACGAAATGCGACCCCCCAATCGCCGCGATGTCCCAGCTTACAAACTCGCGCGAGGACGACGCAGCGCTGTGGGGCGGCGCCTTTTTGCGGCTGCCGCCAATGCGACATTCTCGCCGTCTACTCGCTCTTGGCGAGCGCCAGCGCCCGCTGGAGATGGTCCTCGATCTTCGGCAAGGTGTGGCGCGCGAATTCCTTGAGGTCGGGGTCGGAGCCATTCTTGATCTCGTACTGGAAGAGAGCAGCGTTTCCTTTCTGGTAATCGACCTGGCCTCGGACATAGTCTTGGTCCAGCGGCGCGCCCTGTTCGGCCTCGAGCGACGCAATCATCGTGTCGTAGGCGCCATTCAGCAGCGTGTTCGGCGGCGCCGCGACGTGCTTCTGCTGCAGGACGGTATTGAGCGCCTCGACAACCGGCTCGTGGCTCACGACCATCAGATGTGCGTAGTCGCGTATGCTGGCGTCAGTGGCCTTCTTCTCAGCAATTCGGCCTGAATCGATCTGGAAAGGGGCGCCGAGGTTGGCTTGGGCCACGAAAGTGTAATCCACCGGGCTCAAAGCCGAAGACGCCGCAGCGGCTTCGGCCGTGGTATTGGCCGTCTGCGCCCCAGCGATGCCGGCGGCAACGGGCAGTAGCGTGAGAACAGAAGCAAGGCGTACGATGTTTTTCATAAGCGGAGATCCTTTGTTTGAACCTGTCTTGATACATTTCCTTGGCGACGAAACTTTACCTCCGCACGGTCACTCTCCCAGCGCGGCGAGGCCTGCGCGAGCGATCTCAGCGTCATGCTCAGGCGTGTCGAAACTTGCGCCGATGGCGCCGATCACCTGGTCGTCCACCACAACCGGAAGGCCTCCTTGCATCTCGATGAAGCCACGCGCCGCACGGCGGCGATGCGGCCGTGATTGATGGAGTCCTCGAGCGCCTGACTCGGTTCCTTGAACAAAGCCGCGGTCCTGGCCTTACCCGGCGCCAGTTCGACACTGGCGAGATAGGCCGCATGATCTATGCGTTCAATCAAGATAGGCCACCCGCCGTCATCGACGACAGCCACGACGCCCGCCAGATGATTGCGCCCGGCCTCCGCCTCGGCTCCGGCCACCATCTTCCGCGCGGCCTCCAAAGTCAGCGCCTTTTTGTCGGGCAATTGCGCCGGCGCGCCTTGGGCGAGAAGAGCGAGGGTTCCGAAGGCAAGACACGAGGTAATGATCCGCATCGCTATCTCCTTGCGACCTTTCGGGACTTCCATTCCAACAATAAAAACATGCCGGGGCCGGCCGCCGATCATCCCAGCGAACGCGGATTTGCCCCGGCTTCTCAGCCACGGCTCCCGCAGGCGGGTATCCCTGGCGACTCCGACCGTGCGTAACAGAGTGCAGCGCCGGTTCCAGTTTTGCTCGTCAGTTATCGGTTCTGTCATTACAGACACGGCAGAGCAATCAGACCTTAGCACACCCGCATGCGTCGTTTGTCCTAGACTTTCTTTACCAAGGTCTATCCGGAGCGTTGGCGTGGTCATTGCGATCTTTGGCATCGGGCCCGTGGACATCGAATTAGCGGACCGACGTAGTGGCGTCCGTGCGGTCCGTTTGACGAACCCACCTGCGGGAACCGGCACGGCGTTTTTGGGATCGAAATCGTCTCCGCTGTTTACCCACCATGTCCCCGACAACACGAAGATGCGCCGTAAACAGCGCTGCCGCAGCTTTCGAGACGAATGATTTGCGAGGTCGGAGGTGAAGCGACCTACACGGGGCTGATGCGCCGCGCGCGAGTTCGCAGCGCTGAGCCGCTCTCAAGTCTTCTCTGACAGCATTGGTGCGATGAACCTTCACTGTGGGTTCTGAGATACCGATATCCGCCGCAATCTGTTTGCTGAGGCGGCCTTTTAGCCGTTCCCTATCGAATCCCGGCCCCGAATCGCCCACCGCGACCAGGATCTCATCTGCTCCGTTCGGTGCTGATCGACTGCTCCCGGGGCGCATCACCAACCAGGTTCACCGCTTCGACAGCGTTCACGCCAAGTTCAACAGGACTTGTTGCAGTTGAACCCGATCCCCGCGAACGTGGGGCAACCCCCCGGCGAGGTGAACCCGGACCATCACTTCCTTGTCGACCAATTCGCTTCGCGCCAATGCGTTCAGCTCGTTGATCGCGTCGTTGATGTCAAAATAAGCATCCCGCGGAGGCTCTTTGTGAGCCCGAATCCGATCGATAATGCTCCCGGCTCGATCGGTGTCGTTCACAACGCATTCGAGCGCTTCTCGCACCTCCAGCTCTGGCGGATGTCTGGATAAGAACCGCAGGGCAGAAGCCGCGTTGTTGCGCGCCGCGGCGATCGGCTGGTTCACTTCATGGGCGATCGAGGCCGTGAGCCGCCCCATCGTTGCGACGCGGTTCGCGTGCGCCAACGCCATGCACCTCGTCGTATCGTCGCTCGCTCTCGCGTGCTTCTGCTTCGGCTTGCTTGCGCTCGGTCAAATCGACGACGAAAGCGACGCCTTCGGTCCGGCCATCTTCGAAAATGGTAGAGCCAGCCAGCACGGGAAGGGCGCGAGCAGGATCTCGAGCTCGCGCGCTCTCCCGTAGAGTTTCTCGGGGATGAAAAGTCGGCCCGGCGTGTCCCGTTCGCCAAGCGGGAAGGCCCCGATGCGGCGCTCCTCCGGCCACGCCGCGAGGCAGCGCTGGAGGTCGCCTTCCAAGCAGGCGGTGGTCTGGTAGCGCTCCTCGGCCGCCTTGGCGAGCATGACGATCCGGAAACGGGTCCCGGGACAGTCTCCATTCGCTTGTTGGGCGCCAATGGCTGCCGCAAGATGTGGCAGTGCACCCACTCCATCAGATCGGACGCAGAGAACGGCAGTGAACCCGTGAGCATCTGATAGGACGTTACGCCTAGGGAATAGAGGTCGCTGCGCGAATCGATCGAGCGATTCATCGCCCGGTCTGCTCGCGCGCCATATAGGCCAGCGTCCCGGCGATTGTTTCGGGCAGGCCTATCAGGTCCACTTGGTCTCGACGGGGATTTCGTGGTGGCGCCTCAACCAGATCGTCTGCGCTTTGCGTGTCTTCTACGGCTTCACACTTGACCGTCCCGAGGTTCCCGAGCGTATCGCCTATGCGGGTCGTGTTGACCGCGGACGAGGTCGTGCGGTTTCTGGAAGCCGTATCGGGGCTACCTGTTTGCAGGCCGCGTTGGCGCTCTCTCGGATCTCCGTACGTCGTACAAAATGAGACTTCGGTTTAGCTCACAAATTGCGAGAGGCGATGGATGGGGAACTGAAAGGCTGCACGGTCGGCGGCGAAGGCAAGATTGCGGGCGCGAGGCGACTGAATTATCCTAAGAACCGCGCGGGCGACTACCTTCTCCGCTATGCGCAAGAGTCCACATGGCGCGAGGATGACCGCCGTGTGTCGAACAACGATCAGACGTTCCGAGTGGTGGAGCAAGAAGACATCGGTCGATTTCGTGGAATATTGACAGCGTCACTCTGAGTCTTGACGATTTCCCTCAACCGCAAAATGCGGCGATGACGACCCTGGCGTTCGGTCAGGGCGCCCCGATGGAGGCTCGCGCTGGGGGAGAGCTAGGCAATGAAACGCATTTGAGGCGCTGCACTGCGCCTCCATCCGATTGGCCTGCTCGGACGCGTGGCCACACTCATCGCCGGATGATCCTTCGCCGGGTGGCGGGGTCGAAGGGCGGCGCGAATCGATCCTCGACGCCTGCCAAAGGCGCTGGGGCTCGCGCAGGGCGGATGAACCCAAACCGCGCGTTCCCGAGCCGCAATTTCTTGTCGAGCGTCGTTCTGAGTGACCGCGGCGACCCCCGCGCGCGCATGAAAGCGGGGACTCGCCCCGGTCGCACGGGATCACGGCGGGAATGGCATTGACGGACAACTCGGATATGTAACGCTCGAAGCGTCGAGGACCGCGAATCGGTCATTCTTCGCCGAGCTCGGTGATCGTTCGGCACTTGTGGTTATGGACACGGTGCTGTGCGGGCTGATAACCCTTTGGACTAAACCGAATGAGAGTTCCCTCTGTCTTGCCGAAGTGGCAGTAGAAGTTTGATATTTACGCGGGGTCCAGCGCGATTTTTGCCTTCGTGAGACGCCAAGCACCAGAAGGGTCAAATCACGATGGACGAGTTCGAGTTTAATCACTCGTGAGACAGTGCGGAGCCAATGGCCAATTCAATGCTTCCCAGTAGGTGTACCGCGAACAGCAGTCGCGATGGCAAAAAAATCCGGGGCAATACACCTTGCGGGCTGGTCGCCCCTGAGGCTCCAGCTTCGAACCCTATGGCGAGTCTCGAGAATCGCGAAAGCTCAGATGTCGTCATTGTTCTCGGAATGCATCGCAGCGGCACCAGCGCAGTTGCGGGGACTCTGGTGAAACTTGGCGGCGGGCCGCCCAAACATCTCATGGTCGCCAATCCAGGCAATGCGCGCGGCTATTTCGAGTCCGTCGCATTCATGCATTTTCATGACGAACTCCTGGCTTCGGCGGGTTCCCGTTGGCATGATTGGCGTCTCTTCAATCCCGGCTGGTACCGTTCACCCGTCGCCGCAGAGTATAGGCGGCGCGCGAAAGAGCTCTTCGAGGCGGAGTTCCGCGGCGCGGCCCTGCCGGTAATCAAAGACCCTCGTATTTGTCGTTTCGCGCCTTTTTGGCTCGGGGTGTTGCGGGAGATGCAAAAGACACCCCGCATCGTGATCCCGATTCGTTCCCCGCTGGAAGTCGCCCAATCTCTCGAGAAACAGCAAGGAGTGCCCCTCAAAGAAGGATTGCTGCTCTGGCTGCGCCACAATCTCGACGCGGAGGTGCAAAGCCGGGCCGCGGCGCGCTCGATTTTCACCTTTGACGAATTTCAATCGGACTGGCGCGGCGTTTGCGACAGGATTTCCACCGATACGAATCTGTTTTGGCCTCGCCTGTCCGACCGAACATCGCGCGAAATAGACAGCTTTCTCACGAAGGATTTGGTCCATCACGAGACGGATCGGGCCGCGCTCGCCGCCCATTCCGCTTTGCACGAGTGGACGCTGCGCGCCTACGACGCTCTGCTGGAATTGGCGCGCGATCCGTCTTCCGATTCGGCGCTCGATACGCTCGATGAGGTTCGCGCTCTTCTCGAGCAATCAAGCAAGATGTTCGGCCGCATTCTCGTCGACTACGAGATCGCCTTGGAAGATGTGCGCGGGAAGTTCCATGCGCTGACGAGCGAACGCGATCTCCTGCGCGTTCGTCAAAGCGCGATACGGACCGAAAGCGCCGCCGCCACGGCCGAGTTCGCGGCGGTCGTGCGCGACAAGGATGCGTTGTCGCAGAGTCTCGCTGCCTCCGTCGCCGAACGGGACGCGCTACGCGAGGAGCGCGCGCGAATGGCCGCGGAATTGCAATCCCGGCAGCAGGAGCTGGCCGAGCAGGCGGAGGCCTTGCGAGACAAGGATGCGCTGTCGCAGAGTCTCGCTGTGTCCGTCGCCGAACGGGACGTGCTACGCGAGGGATGCGCGTGGATGGCCGCGGAATTACAATCCCGGCAGCAGGAGCTGACCGAGCAGGCGGAGGCCTTGCGCGACAAGGATGCGCTGTCGCAGACTCTCGCTGCCTCCGTCGCCGAACGGGACGCGCTGCGCGAGGGGTGCGCGCGGATGGCCGCGGAATGGCAATCGCGGCAGCAGGAGCTGGAGGAAAAGGCGGCGGAGGCCGCGCGCGACAAGGATGCGCTGTCGCAGAGTCTCGCTGCCTCCGTCGCCGAACGGGACGCGCTACGCGAGGGGCGCGCGCGGATGGCCGCGGAGTTGCAATCGCGGCAGCAGGAGCTGGAGGAAAAGGCGGCGGCCTTGGCCGAATTCGCGGCGCGCGACGAGCTCGCCGAAATAGCGCTCGGCGAGGCCGAAAGCGCGTTGGAGGCGGCCGTGCGCGACCAAGAAGCGCTGTCGCAGAGGCTCACCGCCTCCCTCGCAGAACGCGACGCGCTGAGCGAGGAGCGCGCGTCGATCGCCGCGCAATTGCAATCCCGGCGAAAGGAGCTGGCGGAGAAGGCTGCGGCCCTGGCCGACCTCGAGGAGCGCCATAGATCCGTCCTGGCAGAGCTCGCCGCGTCGCAGCAAAGTTCCGGCGCGGTCGCGCAGAAACACGCCGATGCGCTGGCGGCGCTGGAATCGGAGCGTAGCAAAAAAGCGGCGATCGCGCGCGCGGATCTCGCCGGGACGCTCGATCGCACCATGGCGGAGAAGCGCGGGCTCGCGGCCCATCTCGACCATGCTTTGTCCGAATTGCAGCGCGTCGAACGGATTTGGAGCGAGCGCGCCTCTGCGCAGGACGCCGCCCATTCCTTCGCGCTCGCAACCGAGCGGAGCGCTCACGAAGCGCAAGTCCATGCGCTGGGCGGCCAGCTCGTCGACGCCGAAGCCGCGCTTTCGCATGCGGCGGCCAAGCACGCGCGGGCAGACCTGTCGGCGAGGGTCTTGCCGGCGTCGTGGCGCCGCCGCATGCTGGCGCGCCGGCTCGGGCGCAGCGGCCTGTTGGACCCTTCGTGGTACCGCGCAACTTATCCCGACGCCGCCGGGAGCGGGTTCGCCGCAACGGAACATTATCTCGAGATCGGCTTTTGCCGCGGCTATCGGCCGAACCCGTTTTTCGACACGCGCGGCTATCTCGAGCGCTACGAGGATGTGCGCCGCTCCGGCGTCAACCCGCTTCTCCATTATCTCGAGCAAGGATGGCGCGAAGGCCGCGATCCCGGCCCCGATTTCCATACCGACTATTATCTCGATGCCAACCCGGACGTCCGCGCCAACGGCATGAATCCGCTCGTGCATTATCTGCGCCATGGGCGGCACGAAGGCCGGCTGCCGCGGCGGCCGGCTCGAGAATGATGCCGCGGGGGTGACGCTGCCGGCCCGCACAAGTTGGGTTATTTCTCTGCGATAATCTGCAAGATAGGACCGTTGAAATGATGAAGGGGGATACGGACGCGAGACTGGAGGCGAGCGCTTATCCGTTGATCGTCTTTGTGCATGTGCCGAAGACGGCGGGCAGCACGGTCACGAGAACTCTTGAGCTTTGCACGCCGCGCGGATATCGTGACGTACAATATCTCGTGGAGAATCGAACCGAGCTCCTCGACGCGGCTCGCAACTCCGACTGGGTCTCCGGTCACGTGCCTCGTGACGGAATGGCAAAGGCTCTGATCTGGCTCAATCGGCCAGTCGAATATTTCACGAGCGTCCGCGAACCCACGGCTCAACTCGTTTCACATTTAAACTGGTGTTTTGAGCAATACAACCGCCCTGGATATTACGACTTGGCGGATCGAATTGCGAAGACGCGTGATGCCGAGGTGATGTCAGCCGATTTTTCGAGGCCCACCGCCATTATTGCCTTGCTCTTGCGGCACGCTCGGCACTATCTCAATTCGCAATCGCGGTATGTGCTCGGCGACGACTTCGCCGAGATCTGCGACGACGAAGTCGCGCGCAGGCTGGCCGCCTACACATACGTGGCGACCGAGACCAGTTTGCCTGCGCTCAATCGTGCATTCGGATTCCTGCGCGTCGCTGACGGCGTCGATGAAGTCCGCGCGAACGTTGCGGAGTACCATTTCGATTCGCGGGCTTTCTACACTCAGGAGATGCAGGAATTTCTTGCCACTTTTGATAAGCATGATCTACGTCTTTACGCGGCGGTCCGCGCCGCCTCTTGGCCCGCCGAAGAGCGTCGCCCCTTCCGGCCCGCGTTTCTGGAACGACAAGTCTTTACGTCCGAGAATTTCGACGAGCAGAACTATCTAGAGAGCCATCCAGGTATAGCAGATGCCGTCAAGCGGGGAGACTTTAAATCGGGCCGCGCCCATTTCGAGTGTTTCGGTTACAAGGAAAACCGCACGTCGCGGCAATGGGTTTTGCCTCTGGCGGCGCGCTCCGAACAGACGTCAACTGAGGAGGATTTGTCGGCCTCTTCGGCGCTCAACCGCTTGCGACGGTTTCGCGAGGACCGCACGCCGCGGATTGCCGTTGAATTGCGATCGCGGCGGCAGCCTGCCACTGAAACAGCCTGCTAGAGATGACCATGCAGATCTTCGACAGACTTTCCTTCCGGAACTCTAAAGCCACGAAGCGCTTGGCCGAAGAAATCGAGATCCTTCACAAGTCGCCTCTGGTGGACCCGGTCTGGTATCGGCGGACTTATTGTGACGTTCGTGATACCCCGATCGACGTTGCGCGCCATTACCTCGAACATGGCGCCGCCGAAGGGCGCAACCCGCATCCCCTCTTCGATACGAATTTTTATCTGGAGCAGAACCCGGACGTGGTCGCGGACGGCGCAAATCCGCTTGTGCATTATATCACGTACGGCGCGAAGGAAGGGCGCGACCCGCATCGGTTGTTCGACACCCAATGGTATCTTGGTCAGATACCGGATTCGTTGCGAAGCGAGGTGAACGCCCTTGCTCATTATCTGACCGAGGGCTGGCGCCAGGAATTGAGTCCCCATCCCGAGATAAAGGGCAATTCTTACTCCGAGGAAAATCGGCGTCTATCTGGGCAAGCGGGGAATGCCCCGGCCGAGTTTGTCGAGGCTCTGACGGCCAAGGGCATTGCAACGTGTTGCAGAGCTGTCAAAACGGCGGCGAGGGCGGTTTTGGAAACTGGCAATTCCGCCGCTTCGGAAATGGAAGAGTCAGGCGAACAGCGGGAGGCGCGGCTTTCTGACAATTTCGCGCTGTCCAGTGCGCCTTTTGTTTCAATCATCATCACAAATTTGAACGGCGCACGACATCTGCCGGAATTATTCGATAGTTTGAAGTCTCAAACGTACAGGAATTTTGAGATTATCTTTGTCGACGACAATTCCACGGATGGGTCGGCTGACATTGCGAGGCGCCTGGGGGCCAGCGTAGTTGTAGTAACGGAGGAAACCGTCGGTTTTGCGAAGGCGAACAACATTGGATTGGATGAGTGTCGAGGCGAGCTTGTAGCGCTGTTGAACAACGACACGCGCGCCGATCCGAACTGGCTCGAGTCGCTGGTGCTAGAAATGCGTCGCGACAATTGCGTCTGCGCCGTGGCTCCCAAAATTAGGTTTTGGCGGCAATTTCAAAGACTACGGTTTCAAGCGCAATCGGCGTTTTCGGTAAATAGAGCCGCTCTACTTGACAGTCTTGGATACAGGAAATTTTTCGTCAGAACCGGAGAGGAATTTAGCGATAGTTTTCGTTCATTGCACACCGGAAGTGCGTTCATACTGGAGATCGATCTGCCGATTCAGGATGCTCCATTTCGAGCGTCGTTGTCTTCTGGCGTCGCGCAAACCGTGTCCCTCCGTATCGGCTTGCTTCACCGGACGCTGATTGTGCGACAGGGCGAGACGGCCGTCGATATCGTCCTCGATGGAACCGCCAAACGAAGCGGTTTTCACATTATAAACAACGTCGGTAGTATGGAATATAACCCTCTGAGGCCGCGAGACCGTGGCTTTGGGGAAGTTGACGAAGCTCAATATGATCGTGTCGCGGATGTTGATTTGTTTTGCGGCTGTTCCGTGTTGCTTAGAAGGGACTCGTTGCATGGTCGAGGGCTGTTTATTGATGAATTTGTCGCATATTACGAAGATAGTGAACTTTCAAAGTGGCTCCGCGAAAAAGACTATACAATTCGGTATTGCCCAAGCGCCATCGTGTATCATCAGCACTCGGCCACGACTGTAGAGAAATCGCTTTTCTGGCGAGTAAACGTGCATAAGAACGCGATTTTGTTTGAATATATTTTTAGCGACAAACCGACTCGGCCTGACATAATCGCAAAAGGCAGGGCGCATTTGAATCACTTGAGGCACTATTATATCAATAGTCCCGAGTCGACAACGCTCGAGAGGGAGTTTTCCGCCTCGATCCCCGCGCTTTGTGCTGACATCGATGCATTGGTGTCGCTCGTCGATCGCGGAGAAGTGCCACGGCGTGCGCGACCTCGGATCGGATTATATAACTCTTTTTGGAACACGATGGGAGGTGGAGAAGCCCACGCTTTGGATGTTGCGGGCGTGCTTTGCCAATACGGCCAAGTGGAGTTGATATCCGAGGATGATTTTGACCTGCTTTCGATCTGTACCTATTTCAATGTCGATTTACCGAATGCTCGGAAGCGACTGGTTAAGGGCATGGATACAGCCATTACTGGAGAATACGATATATTTGTCAATGCGAGATACCAGTCGCAACTAGTTTCACATGCGAAACACTCGTTTTTTGTTGTAAGTTTTCCGTCGAAAACACCGTCGAAAGCGTTTTTGAATAGTTACTATTTTTTGGCTAACTCTGAATATACGATGCGTTGGATGGAGCGAATGTGGAGCATCGGACCGTTCTCGGGCGAAGTCTTCTACCCGGCTGTCCCGACGGAGATGATGATCGACGCCGATACCCATCCCCCAAAAAAGAAGAAGCTTATTCTCTCCGTTGGACGTTTTGCCGCTGACGGGCACACGAAGAACCAACTTGAAATCGCGTTGGCGTTCAAATATCTGTGCGATATGCACCCGAGCGTCGCCGAGGGGTGGACATTAGTGCTCGTTGGCAGCACGTCAGACGACCGCTATATTTCGCAAGTCCAATCCGCGATCCAGAATTTGGACGTTAAGATTATCCTGAACGCAAGCTTCGAAGTTGTTCGCGAATGTTATCGCGACGCGGCGGTTTACGTCCATGCCTCCGGCTACGGACGTGACGCCACTACCTCGCCGGAACTCTTCGAGCATTTTGGTATGGCGGTCGCTCAAGCCGTTGGGAGCGGTTGCGTACCGATTGTCTTTGGCGCGGCCGGACCCGAAGAGATCGTTCGAAAAATCGGAGGCGGACATGTGTTTTACTCCGTTGATGATCTTGTACGGCTGCTTGTGGAGATCCTGCCGACCTTCGACTCGCAAGCGGACGCGGAACAGTTGGTCGTGACTTTGGCAGCAAAAGCGAGAATGTTCTCGAAGGAGTCGCAGAGACGCCAACTTGTGGGCCTTTTTGACAAAGCGCTTCACTCGATCTAGTTTTTACATACATTTGGGAGAGTTCGGTGTGGGGACGGCTGCATCCTCCATTCCGGTGTAAGGTTCGGCGGGAAGCCGAGAGGACGGCGCGGCGTCTCTTTTCAGCAGGCGCGATTGATCCCGCTATGCCGTGAGGCGCAAGAGCGCGAGCGTAGCGCTAGGCGAGCCGACGGAGATTGAATCGTGCGAAACCCACTCAGAGCTCTGCGCCGAAAAAGCTTTGCAACAACGGTGGCGCTGGCTGTCGGCAGCTTCGGCGGCCAAGCTCTGGCAGCTTCTACCTGCAACGATATCGCTGCAAGTCGCAATCCTGCCGAGAATTATGCCAACATCTACGCGTGCTTGGCGGCTCCGGCAGGGGTGGCTCAACTGGATGCCGGGATATTTCCGTTGAGCCGGAAAATTACGATGCCGAATGGATCTAAGCTGGTTGGTATAGGCGCGGACCATAAAGGGGCGACTCTTAGCGCGTCACCCGATTCAAATCAGCCGTGGGGCGACGCGCTTGCGCAACGCTACCCGGACAATACAGTTCTAGAAGTTTCCGATGATAATGTTGTCGAAGCTCTCCGCGTTACGGGGAATGGTCAGCTGCATATCGATTGCTGCACAAGTGTAGTCGTGATTCGCGGCAGTCAGTCTCGTCTCCACGATGTTGAGATTGTTGACCTTGATCCTGCAAATGGGCAACTTCCGCAAGAGTCGATTGGTGGGCGGCCGGTGGGGCTGCATTTCATGGGGTCTAGTGCCTCGAGCGGCAATGTTGCCGACAAAGTCGCTATTCACGATGTATACATAGGTGTTGTTTTCAGATCCGGTCTTCCGGCTTTGCACGCTAACACGGTTGCGGATAGTGAAATATTCAACACGTCCTGCGATGGAATTTCACTTCCTGGTTATGGAATACTGCGAAACAATGTCATCCATGGCTCTGGAGTTAATTGTGGCCAAAAGCCTACACCCGTTCCCGGTGCGGGCCTGTACGCCACGAATAACCAGTCTGGTGCGGAGCTTGTTGGCAATAAAATTATGGATGTATGTGGTAATGGGATGGATATCGTTAATTCAAAACGATTCCTTATAAAAGGAAATAGCGTACGCTTTACGGGAAGTCCACTGATGACGAAATATCCGTATTGTGTTGGCGGGACGCCGGGGAATTTTGTAGACATAAACGATTTCACGATCGCAGAGAATTCGTTTGAAGCTGTCAATACCGCGCCCCTCGGTAAATTATTATCTTTATTTCCTTCCTACGTCGCGGACTTCCGCCGTGCGTACGCTCCGCTGCCAAATCGAAACAAACAGATCGTGGCCGTCCGGCTATTGAAATGGAAAGGCACTGTGACGAATAACAAATTCGATGACAACGCGATGGTGGCCCGATGTGACGCACAGGATACTTGCGTGGGGATCGGTTTGTATGTGGGGCCGGGAACTGGCGTCGGGGGCGACGGTAAGTGGGCTGCGTCTACGTCAGATTATTTTACTCGGAACTCCGTCGCGGGATCGAATATCGGCTCTCTCCGCTGCGGATTCGATTGGTACGCGGGCAATAGTGTCTGCACAGCAAACAGAAAGGACGAAAGTTGTAACGACGATGATTTTAAACATACCTCTGACGTGAAAGCCAATTGGTCTCGAAACGACTCCTGCGCAACACCATGACGGATCTGAATGACGACGGACGTCCTCTCAGAGCGGGCGTGGAGCCGATAGAGCCGCCACCCACGCATACCGCCGCCGGCCGGTCATCGCGACGCCCTCGGTGCGCGAGGCATAGCCATAGGGCGCGGGGTTGCCGTCGACAGATCGTTGCGGGACCGAAATACGGCCGTAAAGACCGTTGGAATAGTCCCGGGTGGCGTCGATATACGTCTCCCAAGCGACCATGTCGTCGAGCGAGGCGGAAATCCCCGCATCACCCGTCCAGTGACTGCGGTTGGCCGCAGGCCGGAAGCCGCTTTCCGATTGCCATCGTAGCCAGTGCAATTGGCGCCATAAGCGCTACTTTCCGGCTCGAATCGCACCGTCTGCATCGCCGCGGGCGCGAAGATACGCGTAGCGAACAAGTCGCCGAGCGAGCGGCCGGTTCGTTCCTCGAGTAAGTCCGATAGGATGTGAAAATTGCTGTTCGAGTAGGAATATTGGGTTCCCGGTAGGAACTGAGTCGAGCGCATACTCGAGAGCAGCCTCCGCGCGTCGGACGGCCGAAAGTCTCCTTCCGGGTCGGCGCCACAAAGCACCGTCGGCGGGGAATTGTCGCGCAGTCCCGACTGATTGTCGCAGAGATCGAGAACGGCGGGCCTCGCACCCTGGAGTAAGGCGACGCCCAAAAACAGTTGAATCGGGTTTTGGCTTTTACTGATTTTGGTTGTTTACAGGATTCCTGTCTGCACGGCCAGCGTCTATATCGTCTC
>JBAQGU010001220.1:0-2496 GCA_049287975.1 Roseiarcus sp. | reverse complement strand
GGCGGGCTGGAGAGAGCCGCCGATAGCGGACGAGGGCAAGCTCTGGGACATCGTCGACGCGCTGGTCGAGATCGGCGAGGAGAAGGGCATTTCGGCGGCGCGCGTCGCGCTCGCCTGGCTGCTCGGCCGACCGGGCGTCACTTCGCTGATTGTCGGCGGACGCACCGAGGCGCAATTCAAGGACAATCTGGCCGCCGCCGAGGTCAAGCTCACGACGGAGGAGCGCGGCCGGCTCGACAAGCTCAGCCAGCCGACGCTGCTCTACCCCTATTGGCATCAGGCGCAAGCCGCGAGCGACCGCCTCGGCGCGGCGGATTTGGCGCTGCTCGCGCCGTATCTGAAGAGGTGAGAGCCCTGGCCCCCGGCCTCTCCCGTGAAGGACGGGAGAGGCTCGGGCATTCCAGTGGCGACGTTTCCGAGATTCTTTCGCGGTTTTGAGCGATTTTAAGGTGTCGCGTGGCGGAAAACTTCGCATCGGCCTCGCTGCGGGTCGGATTCGTCGACTGAGGCCGCCGCGGCGGCGGCGTTGATCCCAAATCCATGCCAACTACAGCCAATAGCTAGCCCTTGCCGTTTTGAGCGTTTTCAAGCACTTGCTCAGCTGGCAAGGGGCAATCGGGACGCGCAGCGGCGGATCGGTCGAGGGCGTCGCCGGCGCAAGCGGGTTTCGTCCTGGCGGCTTTTCCGCGCCTCGAGGATCGAGGACGTCGCCGAGCCATCAACACTGAAAACGAGTTGAAATCCGGGTGCGGGTCGGAATAGCGGTCGAGCCGGTCGATAATTTTCAATAAGATCGGGATGGACTTTGCGTCGCCCTGAGCCACCCCGTCCGCGGCAAGGCGCAGAGCCGGCGTCAGGCGGGCGATCTGCATCCGCTTGTGGTCCGGCCCGTCATGGCCGCGACCCCGAGCCGTCGCCGCGCGGATGATCTGCCGCAGCCGCTCTCGCGAAAAGTCCTCCTCGACCGCGATTTCGGCGTAAGCGGCGCCGTCCTGCAGGCGAGCGAAGATGCGCTGCAGGCGCAGCGAGCGCGCCGCCGGCGAAAGTGCGGAGCGCCGCTTGCGCGGCGAGTGGGGAGTCGGAGGGGGAGTCGGTCATGCGCCATCTTTCTGAAAGGACAAAAAAACAATGACATGTTTCTGTTTCTAGAAAAGAAAAATCATCGAATTGTTAAAACTGCGACGGCATAGCCGATCGGCGCTCCCCGCAACGCATCCGGAAGCCGCACGCGGTGCGAAACGGCTGAGAAGCCGCCGTGTCCGCCGCGCGAACCGGAAACGAAATCCGCCCGAGCAGGGAAAACTCGTCCACCGCAGCAGGGAAGCTGCAGGGAATTGATTTCGACTTGGCAGGGAATAAATTCGACTTGGTAGGGAAAGAGTTTCGCCTTAACTCCGCCCGTGACGGGCTAGACTCACGAGTTCAATCTGGGTTACGGAGGAAGCCGGCACGAAATGGTAAAGGCGGTCGTGTCAGTAATACACCAAGCGCAAGTCATATGAGGGTTGAGTAAAAGTGTCACCGTTACCCCCGTAACCCCTGAGCGATGGGAAGCTCGATGCGGCCCGAGCCCTTGCGTTCACGCGGAGCGATCGTAGAAGCTGCTGAGCGTGGGCGCGGTCAGCAAAAAAGGAGCCGCGTGGTCAACGGGGCTCCTTTCTCGTACTCTAGAACTACGTAAACGCTATCAGCAATTGGTCTTCGTCCGGGTCTCGCTGTTCCCTTCCGAATCCCTCCGGGTGATAGACTTGGTGTCGCACCCTTGATCGGGCGGCGCAGCGCGGTCGACCACTGCCGGAGGCGGCGCATCGGGAGCGCCGACGACGCACGTACCCACGGGGCCAAGATGAAAACCGACCGCGCAGTCCACGTTCTGAACGTACGGCTTCGCGTATCGAGCCATTGGGTACATGGAAGCTTGCGTGGGAATTACCCAAACGAAAGCTGCTAAAGCGGCAGTCGCAGCCGCGCAGGCTGTAAGCTTCTGCAAAGACATGGCGTTACCTTTCTTTCGTGTGCTCGTTTTCCCGCGATTAAAAAAGTTCACCGGCTCGAAAGAGTTCGCCGGCTCGCCACCCAACGTTCCGCCAGTCACAATTGTTCCGCACCGGTGGAACTGCTGGGCAACCAGGATCATCGTTCCGATCGCGGACGGCTGCGCCAATCTGTGAACGACCTGGACCACCCGGTAGTCATCAAGGAGTCGCCAAAGGTGGCGCCTCGCGTGGCTCCGGAGCTGGGCGAGCGCACCGACCAGGTACTGGGAACTGGGCTTCGATGCAGCTCAGATCGATGACTTACGTGCTCACCGCGCCATCCCGCGCACCCCGCGACTGAAGGCGGCTGGCTGATCTGCTCAGTGCGGCAGCTGAAGATGCTCACTGTTCGCAATGATGCGACAATTCAGAGGAGAAAAATATGTCAACGTTGGTGAAACCGCTCGCATCGGAGAAAAGTGATCTTCAATTGGGATGATCCGTTGCGACTGGATCTGCA
>JBAQGU010001219.1:0-3352 GCA_049287975.1 Roseiarcus sp. | reverse complement strand
GCGCCGGGGAGGCAAGCGGGCGGGCGGCGCGTGGCGTACCCACGCGGCCTCTGCGGTCATTGCGAGCGTCAGCGCAGGCGGGGCGTCAGATGGAAAACCGCGGCTCCCGGCCGCCGTCGACGCGATTGCACCCGTACGCAACGAGATAGCGCACGTCCGCGAGGTTGAGCGCGACCGCCTCCTTCGGGCGAGCGTCGCATGCGGCGACATTTTGCAGATGCTGAAACCCTCGAGTTGAGGTCTCCGGGTTTCCGCGAACCCGCTCGCTTGCGAGCGTCGCCGGCGCTACGCTCTTCGCACGAGGGCGAACACGACGCCGATGACCACTACGACCACCGCGAGCCATATGAAGAGGTGAGCGCCGCCCATGGCGGTCGAAGCGACGCCGCCGAACCCGAAAAACGCCGCGACGAGCGCGATGACGATCAGGACGAGCGCATAGTAAATGAGGTTTCCGGGCATGTCGGCGGTCTCCACGAGCTGGCGGACGGTTCCGCCGCAACTGAAGCGCAACGCGAAGCGCCCGTGTTCAGTTCCTTCGTGCTAGGTCACTCGAATGCTGCCGTCAGCCGGGATGACAGGGAAGTGCGCCGGCGTTTGCCCCTTCCTGCGTGGGCGCCGGACCGCCCATGCCGTTTTTCGACAGAGCGACATTTCTCTTTCTGAAAAGAACAATTAGTGCTATCGTCCATCATCGGCCCCTCCAACCCGGAAACCGACCTATGGCCAAGCCCTCCAAAAATCCTTCCGCCGCGACGCGGCCGTCTCGCCGCCCGCGCCCGAACCGGCTCGTCGCCCCCCGCCGCGCAACGGCGGAGCCTCGGCTGCGCATTTTGGAGCGGCTGACGAGGAGCTCGGGGTCGCCCATATCGCGCACATCGAGGGGCTCGGCGTGCGGCGCATTCGACGCATCATCGCGGAAATGCTGGCGAGCCGCGAGACCGATCCGCCCGCCGGCTTCGTCCAGTTGCAAATCGCCCGGCTCAGCGGAGCGATGATCGTCGCGCACACGATGCGGGCGAGTTCCACCGCATATCGCAGCTTCGCGCCGTCACAAATTTCCGCTTTCGCGGATGCCGCGCCGTCCCGACGGATCACCGCGCCGCGGCGCGAACTGCCGGCGCCGAACGCCGCGCCGGTCGAAGCCGAGGCGAAACTTTTCCTGGCCGCAAACCATTGAAGAACCTCAAAATGCGATCGGAATCACCCCGTTGCCTCGCGTCTCGCGACAGCGGCTGGGAGCCGTTATTGCAATCCCAATTTCGCCCGCGCCTCGCCAGGGGTCGCGGGACGCGCGCCATGCTCGGCCATCATCGCGACGGCGACCTCGACCAATTCCGCGTTGCTGGCGGCGAGCCGGTCCTTGCGGATGCGGATATTGTCCTCGAGGCCGGTGCGCACGGCGTCGGCTTCGCGCGCCAGAGCCCATTCCATCACGCGGCTCTGATTCACGCCGATGCCCGCGGCGGTCCACGTCGCGTTGGGCAGCACGCGGCGGGTCTCGTTCAGCAAGATGTCGAGCAGATGCTCTTCCGCCGGCATCGCATTCTTGACGCCCATGACGAATTGGACGTGCGGGCTTTCGTGCATCAGCCCGGCATCGATGAGCCGGCGCGCGCCGTGGATGTGCGAGAGGTCGAAAATCTCGATCTCCGGTCGGATGCCGAATTCGCGCATTTTGCTCGCCAGATCTTGCACCAACGCCGGGGCGTTCTCATAGACGATGGTGGGGAAATTGACCGAGCCGGTCGAGAGCGAGGCCATGTCGGGCTTCAACGAAAGCGAAGAACCGCGCGCGGCTTGGTCGCGGCCCCGGCCGCCGGTCGAGAATTGCACAATCATGCCCGGGCAATGCTGCTTCAGTCCTTCCTGCACCCGAGCGAACAGCGCGGGATCGGACGATGGACTCTCGTCCGGGTTGCGCACATGAATATGCGCGATCGTGGCGCCGGCCTCGAAGGCCTGATGCGTCGATTCGATCTGCTCGGCCGGCGTCGTCGGCAACGCCGGATTGTCCTTCTTGCGCGGCACGGAGCCGGTGATCGCGACGGTGACGACGACGGGACGCATGGCTTCCTCCCTTGCGCTGGCGCGCGCGACGAACCGAAGATTTAGCCGATCGTTCGCGCGGCGCCTAGCGCGAGCCGGCCGCGCTCTAGGCGCCCGAGTCGCGCTGCGCGATCCGCATGGAATGGAGTACGTCGCCGAGTGTGTCCGCGATTTCCTGAATGCGCCCTCGCTGGATGCCATTGGTTTCCAGAAGAACGTCGACGATCTTGTATAATGTCGCGGCGCGGGAGTGGACGTCGCCGAGCCGCTCGAAGACGGGGAGTTCGTCTTCCCGGTGGATTTTCAGCGCTTGGTCGAGATCGCCGCGCGCCTGCAAGATGTCGGCGATCTTGCCGATGGTGACGGCGCGCTCGCGGACGTCGCCGAGCCGCTCATAGACGGGGAGTTCGTCTTCCCGGCGGATTTTCACCGCTTGGTCGAGATCGCCACGCGCCTGCAAGATGTCGGCGATCTTGCCATGTTGACGGCGCGGGAGCGGACGTCGCCAGCCGCTCGAAGACGGGGACTTGCTCCTCGCGACGGATTTTCAGCGCTTGCTCGAGTTCGCCGCGCGCGCAAGGACGGCGATTTGACGAAACACGGCTCTCGCGCTCAAAGTTGCTCTCGGGCCGTGGCGGCTGACCCCGATACGTCTGGCCGTCGAGGCGCCGGCTCGCCAGGAAAGCGCTCGGCTGATGTCGAACCCGCTGATATCCGACGTGCGCGAACGGTACGCGCGTGATGTAACGGCGCATGCCGGCATCGACGAGGCGCGGCTTCGCGCCGCTTTCGCCGCCGTGCCGCGCGAGAAATTCCTCGGACCCGGGCCTTGGAGCATCGCGCGTCCCCGGCGCGGCGGCTATGTGATGTCGGAGTCCGACGATCCCAACCTCGTATATGTCGACGCTCTGATCGCGCTGGACGCGGTGCACAGCATCAACAACGGCGAGCCGAGCGCGCATGCCGCCTGGATCGCGGCGCTCGGCCTGAAGCCCGGCGAGCGCGTTCTGCATATCGGCGCGGGAACGGGCTATTATACCGCGATCCTCGCCGAGCTCGTGGGCCCGAGCGGGCATGTCGAAGCCTTCGAGATCGCTCCAGCGCTCGCGGCGCGGGCGCGCGAATATCTCGCGGACCGCGCCGACGTTGCATTGCAAGAGCGTTCGGGCGCCGCCGGCCCGCTGCCGCCGGCCGACGCGATCTACGCCAACGCAGGCGCGACCTCGCCGCTCGATGTCTGGCTCGACGCGCTCGCCCCCGGCGGACGCCTTCTGTTTCCCCTGACCGACAAAAGCGGCGCAGG
>JBAQGU010001218.1:0-2611 GCA_049287975.1 Roseiarcus sp. | reverse complement strand
AAGGTAGCCGGTCGCCGCGGCGAGCGCGCCGCCGACAAAGAACGACCAGCGGCTGAGCGCCGCCGGGTTGATGCCACGCAGCAATGCGGCGTCGCGGTTCTCCGCGACCGCTAGGATGGCCCGGCCCGTGCGCGTCCGATACGTCGCCTCGACGATTGCGACGATCGCCAGAGTGATCAGCACCAACGCGATCTGATAGGAGGAAACCTGAACGCCGGCGATCGTCTGCGGATCCGCGCTCAGCGGCCAGGGCGCGGCGACAAAAACGGGATCGACGCCCCAATATTTGCCGACGATGTTGACGATGATCAGCGATACCGCGAGCGTCGTGATCACCCAGGCGACGCCGTCGCTCGCGCGCCTGAGGATTGGCGCCACGGCCACGACCTCCTCCGCCAGTGCGATCGCGCCGACGATCGCCATCACCGCGATCATGGCCAGGGACCACGCGTAATGTTGGCTCGTGAGGAAGCTGGAGATCAACAGCGCCCCGAGCATGACGAGATCGCCTTGGGCGAAATTGAACACGTTGGTCGGCCGATAGAGAATGTTGTAGCCGACGGCGACCAGCGCATAGAGGCAGCCGAGCGGCACGCCGGAAACGAAAATATCCGCGATCACGCGCGCCCTCCCTGAGATCGGTCCGGTGTTCCCGCGCTGTCCGAATTCGGGCCGCCGGGAGCCGCCAGTTGATGACGACAAGCTATCGCGCATGCTATTCGTACGCAAGCGTATGATACCCGATCCGAGACGATTTCAAGGAACGTCAATCGATGAAAGCGGTTGTTCTGGAAAAGCGCGGCGCGGACGGGGCGCAGTGGCGGGACTTTCCCGATCCGATACCGGCGCCCGGCGAGTCGGTGATGCGTGTGGTCGCCTCTTCGCTCAACCGAGTCGATCTCTATATGCGCGACAGTGGCGTCGGCATTACGCACGAGTTGCCCCAAGTGATGGGCGTCGAAGGCGCGGGCGAGATCGTGGAGGCAGCGCCCTGCAGCGGGCTGCGGCCGGGGATGAAAGCGATCCTCTATTCCGAGGCGTTTTGCGGCAAATGCCGCTATTGCCTCGCCGGCGATCAGCCGCTCTGCGAATCCGTACGGATCCTGGGCGAACACCGTCACGGCGCTTTCGCGGAATATGTCGCGATGCCGTCGCATTGCTTCTTCCGGCTTCCGGACGACGTGGATCTGACCCATGCAGGGCTCCTGATGACGGCCTATCTGACGGCTTGGCGAATGCTGTTCGGCAAGAAGACGTTGCGGCCCGGCGAGAGCGTGCTGGTGGTCGGAATCGGCGGCGGCGTTGCGGTCGCCTGTCTGCAGCTCGCGCGCATGATCGGGGCGCGCGTGTTGGTGACCTCGTCGAGCGACGAGAAGATAGCGCGCGCCGTCGCGCTCGGCGCGGAAGGCGGCGTCAACTATCGCAGGGGTCGGGTGTCGAAAGCGATTTTGGAAATGACCCGCGGGGCCGGCGTCGACATGGTGGTCGACAGCGTCGGCGAGGCCAGTTGGGGCGAGTCGCTGCGCTCGTTGCGGCGCGGCGGCCGCCTGATCACATGCGGCGCGACGACGGGATCCGATCCGCCGTCGGAGATTCAGCGCCTCTTCATCCGCCAACTCGAGATCTACGGATCGACCGGCGGCAGCATCGGCGAGTTCCGTGAATTGTTGGATGTGTTCGGCCGCGGCCTGCTGGCGCCGGTAATCGACAGTACGTTTGCGATGCGGGATATCCGAGCGGCGTTCGATCGGCTCTCGGCCGGGGCGCAGTTCGGCAAGATTTCGCTGGTTGTCTGATGCGGCGCTTGCCCCTAGCGCCACCTTCCGGCGGCGAACGCGAAAGGTCCGCCGAGATAGCCGGGGTATCCGGTCTGACGGATCGCGGCGTAGTCCGCGACGCGTAATTCCTCCGCCGTGCACCCCTCGGCGAGCAGCGCGACGGCATCATGAATTTGTTTGAGAATCGCCAGCGAACGCGCGGCGCGGGGATCGTCGCCGTCGATCCAGTACCCGGATTGTTCGCGCTGACGCAAAGGATCGATACGGACGCCGTCGAGGCTTTCGAAGCCGGCCGCGGCCAGCGCTTCGGTATCCGCCTTCTCCCGATCGAGAACCGCGCGGACCGCCGCAACGACTTTTCCGGCGAGATCTGGCAATTCGCCCTTACGCTCCAAACGCTCGTAATCGACTCGACCCAGGAACAGAGTCTGGATCATCGCCCGCGGCTCCGGCCGCAAAATCAGGTGTGTGAAGCTCGTCATTTCGCTGCGGATGGCGCCGTCGAAGCTCTGCGGCAGGCCGAATTCGACACAATCGAGGATCGCGAACAGCGCGGGATAGTGCCCCAGCGCTTTTTCCAAAGCGACCCGCCGGACCGGCCCCAGCGCTACGCTCACCGCCGGCGGAGACGATGAGACCCAATCCTCGCGATCCCACGATTGTGTCGGCGACGGCGACGAGAGCAACCAGGTCTCCGCGGCGGCGATTTCCTCCCCCTTGTCGACCACGGCATGCGCGAGACCCGCCTTCAGCGCGGCCTCGCCCGAAAGCCGGCCGCCTTCGAGAAGGATCGGCATCGCGGCCTCTACGCCGATCAGCCGCGGCAGCCGCTG
>JBAQGU010001217.1:0-1553 GCA_049287975.1 Roseiarcus sp. | reverse complement strand
ACGATCTCGCATGATCGAAGGCCGCCCTAATGCGCCTCGTCCCAGTTGTGCGCCGCGCGCGCGTCGACCCGTAACGGCACGTTCAGCCGAAGCGCCGGCTCCGGCGCCTCGACCATCACCTTGGCGGCCAGCTCCATCGTCGCCTCGATTTCGTCGTCCGGCGCCTCGAACACGAGTTCGTCGTGCACCTGCAGCAGCATGCGCGCGCTGAGCCTGGCGCGAGCCAGCGCTTCGTCCATCCGCGTCATCGCGCGGCGGATTATGTCGGCGGCGGAGCCCTGGATCGGGGCGTTGATCGAGGCCCGCTCGTTGAACGCGCGCTCCGACGGGTTGGCGGCGTTTATGCGCGGGAAGTGGCATTTGCGGCCGAAGATGGTGCGGACATAGCCGTCGGCCCGTGCCCGTTTCTTCGTCGCCTCCATGTAATCGCGGATGCCGGGGAAGCGTTCGAAATATTTCCGGATGTACGCTCCCGCCTCCTCGCGCGGTATGCCGAGCTGGTTGGCGAGGCCGAACGCCGAAATGCCGTAGATGATGCCGAAGTTGATCGCCTTGGCGCGCCGGCGGACCTCGCTCGGCATGTCCTTGATCGGCACGCCGAACATTTCGGACGCCGTCATCGCATGGATGTCGAGTTCGTCGGCGAAGGCCTGCTTCAGCGGGGCGATGTCGGCGATATGGGCGAGCAGGCGCAGTTCGATCTGGCTGTAGTCCGCGGAGATCAGCTTGTGGCCGGGCCCGGCGACGAAGGCGCGGCGAATCTTGCGGCCCGCCTCGTTGCGGATCGGAATGTTCTGCAGATTCGGCTCGGAAGACGAGAGCCGGCCGGTCGTCGTCGCCGCCAGCGCGTAGGAGGTATGAACCCGACGCGTGCGCGGATTGACGAAGTTCGGAAGCGCGTCGGTGTAGGTCGATCTGAGCTTGGAGATCTGTCGCCAGTCGAGAATCCGCGCGGGCAGTTCGTGCCCCTCTTCAGCCAGGTCTTCGAGCACGCTCGCAGAGGTCGACCAGGCGCCGGTCGCGGTCTTCTTGCCGCCGGGCAGCCCCATCTGGCCGAACAGGATGTCGCCGAGCTGTTTGGGCGAGCCCGGATTGAACGGCGCGCCGACGATGGCCTGGATCTCCGCCTCGATCCGCTCCATCCCCTGCGCGAATTCGCCCGACAGCCGCGAGAGAATTTGGCGATCGATCGAAATGCCGCGCGTTTCCATCCTGGCGAGCGGAACGACCAGAGCGCGCTCTAGCGTCTCGTAGACCGTCGTCAGGCCCTCGGCGACGAGGCGCGGCTTCAGCACGCGCCACAGCCGCAACGTCACGTCGGCGTCCTCCGCCGCGAATTGCGTCGCCTTGTAGATCGGCGCCCGCGCGAAGCCGATGAAATTGCGGCCCGCGCCGGCGACTTCGGCGAAGGGAATGGTCTTGTGACCGAGGAAGCGCTCGGAGAGCCAGTCCACGCCGTGGCCCTCCGTGCCGGTCCCGGAGTCGAGCACGTAGGAAATCAGCATCGTGTCGTCGAACGCGGCGACCTCTATGCCGCGCTGTGCGAACACCAC
>JBAQGU010001216.1:0-5669 GCA_049287975.1 Roseiarcus sp. | reverse complement strand
GAGACGATATAGACGCTGGCCGTGCAGACAGGAATCCTGTAAACAACCAAAATCAGTAAAAGCCAAAACCCGATTCAACTGTTTTTGGGCGTCGCCTTAGAAGGTAAATACACAAATAATACGGGATATTTTATTCCATCAGACAACCGGTGGCTGCCTGCCGTGCTAAACGCACCTGTGGGCTGGGCCTATTCTTGGCGGCGTGCTCAGCATGGCAAGGACGAAGCGCTCCGTTACTTCACCACGTTCGTTGAGACATATCCAATTCCGCCGCGCCCTGGAGACTCTATTGATGACCTTGTTACCAGCGTGAGTGCAGCGCAAGGTCAAGTTGTTGCTGGGCGCATCGCTATCCGCGATTGGCTGCGTGTCGAATTCGGCCTCGAAAAGTCCGGCGCGTCGCTTTCGCAGCCGCAAGAACTCGACGCCGACGGGTTCGCCACCGCTGTGCGCAAAGCGTTGCCGAAATCCAGAAAGCTCTCGGCCGCCGATATCGCCCGATTGAAACAGGAGCACGCCGCGCCGCACAGGAATCCCTGGCGCTGGAGCACCGCCTTTCCGATCTCGTCAACGCCGCCTACGGCCTCACACCCGAGGACATCGCGCTGATGTGGTCGACCGCCGCGCCCCGCATGCCATTCCTTCCAAACCACCCATGAAGGGTTACGGCGCCAGTGTCGGTGGAACAGCACAAATGTGCAAACTCGGGGACTCGCCTTTTGGCTTTCCCTGGAATCGAATCGTGCTATCGATTAATTCTGAGAAACTAAATTGAGGCTAGGCCCGACGGGCGGATCGGAAAAAGGGACGCCGAAAAGGAGAGTGCAAGAAAAAATGGGCGATTACGGGGACGTGATACGCAATACCTTATAGCTAGAGTAGCGCACCGGTTCTCCTATCATGTCCCCACAATCCCATTGCACAGTCAGTCTCACTGCGGGCCTACCTCCGGGTCCGCACGCCCGCAATCGAGATGTCGACGAGTTGTTTGGCGGCGCGTTCGCCATCGGGTCCCAAGCCGATGTTCGCAACCCCGGCAAGCGCGCGCAACAGGTCGAGGTCCAGACGAATGTCGCCGCTCGCGATCGCGCGATCGGCTAGCCGCCCAATGGTCTGTTTCACCTGGGCGGTAGACGCCGAGTACAGATCGGATGTCCCGCCAACAACCGAATCGAGCACCTCGTGCATCCCGTGTTTGGTGGCGATGTAGTCGACGAACAACAGCAGCCATTCGCGAAGCGCGGTCACCGGAGGTTGCGCCTCGGCGAGGCGGTCGGCGGCCGCAACGAGTTGCTCAGTCTCCTTGCGATAGACCACCGCGACCAGCGCGTCGCGCGTAGGGAAATGGCGATAGAGAGTTCCGGCCCCGACGCCAGGGCCTATCGTGTGGGGAAATGGAACGGGTCCAAAACCTTCGCGCCGAAGCCTTCGAAGTCTGCGACGTCGCGCGTGACGACGACGAAGTCGTGAACCAGCGCGGTCGCGGCTATCAGTGCATCCTCGTAGATCGAATCCGACCGTCGCTGCATGAGGCGGGCGTGACAGCGGAAAACGGCGGCGGCGGCGGGGATGACAGCAAATGAATTTTCGAGCTTGTCGGCCCAAATTTCGATCTCGCGCGCATTGGCGGGGTCGCGCGCACGCGTCATCTCAACGCCGCGTTGGATTTCCCCGAGCGTCACCGCGCAAAGGCGCAGGCTCGTCTTCGATACCGAATTCAGCCAGGCGACCACGGCGCCGTGCGGCCGGACGCGACGGAGTTCCGATACGACGTTGGTGTCGAGCAAGGACACGTTTGATCAGAATTCGCTCGGCGCCCGATGCCGTGCCCCGCGGCGAGGCGGGACGAGGTCGTCGGAGCGCGCTTCGTCCGAGAGCAGGAGGTCCTTCAGATCCGGCCTGATATCGCCGACCAGTCGACGCCATTCTGCAAAGGGGACCAGAACCGCCGCCTCCACGCCTCGCTTGGTGACGACCTGCGGACCCTCCCGCTCGCAAGCCACCAGCAATTCGCTGAAGCGCGCTTTCGCGTCCTGCACCGGCCAAGTTTTCATGCGACCGTCTCCTTCAGGGACTAGATGGATGACTAGTCTGGATCGCGCAAGCGAAACGAACGAGGGATGCATTTTCCTTGCGAAAATCCGAAGGCGATGCTAGCATACCGGATGAAGGATAGAAACCACCCCGCCTCACGCCCTCGCGGCAGGGGGCAGGCTTTGCCGTGGGGACCGGCCGGAGGCCGGCGTGGAACATACAAATGACGGCTCAGGAGAATTGCGGATATTTCTTCCCAAAATCGGATTGTCTGTTAAATTCACAATTCTGTCTATCTGGATCGCTGCTCCGCGATGAAGGCGTCGTCTACCAAACTGCATCGTAAAATCAGGCGAGCCGCCGGACGCGCTCGAAGCCATGCGGCGCGAGGTGGAGGAATGCGGTCCCGCGGCGTCCAAAATGCGGCCGAAAGGGGCGGCCGGAGGCGAAAAATTTGGAAGCCATCAAAGGCCGTTTGGGAGCCTTGTAACCTATTGAAATCACACAAAACCGCCAAAGATTTGTTTGGAAAAGCTTGGAGCAGAACACGCGAGTTTTGGAGAAGCTTTGAAAAAGGCTTGCAGGCCGCCTTTATTCCGCCACCGTTGGCTCCCTCCCGCCAGTGGCCTCCGATCGAGCGGGATCGTCATTGCGAGGTGAGGCTGCGAAGCAACCAGGAAGCCGTTTGTCCCGCGAAAGGCGGCCTGAGCGTGGAAAAAGCGGCAGGCCCGTTTCATCGAAGGGGACCGGCTGCGGCCCGACCCTCTCCCTAGCCCTCCCCCACAAGGGGGGAGGGGATCCGCTGCCTCCTGTCGAATCGACTGACGCGACCAACTAGCCTTCGAGCGACTTGACCGCGTTCAAGATCGACTCCGGCGTGCAGGGCGCCTCCAGCTTCGGCTGGCCGCCGGGCTTCACCGCGTGCACCGCGTCGAGGATCGCGCTGTAGACGGCGATGCCCAGCATCAGCGGCGGCTCGCCGACCGCCTTGGAGCGGTAGATGCTGTCGGTCTTGTTCGGCCGCATGTGCAGGCGCGTATTGAAGCGCTCGGGAATGTCGGAGGCGACCGGGATCTTATAGGTCGCCGGCGCGTGGGTCGTCAGCCGCCCCTTGCCGTCGAACACCAGTTCCTCCGTCGTCAGCCAGCCCATGCCCTGCACGAAGGCGCCCTCGACCTGGCCCAGATCCAGCGCTGGATTGAGCGAGGAGCCGACGTCGTGCAGGATGTCGATGCCGAGCACCTTCATCTCGCCGGTCAACGCATCGATCGCGACTTCCGCGCAACAGGCGCCATAGGCGAAATAGAAGAACGGCTTGCCCTTGACGGCGGCGCGGTCCCACGAAATCTCCGGGGTCTTGTAATAGCCCGACGCGGACAGCCCGACGCGGTTGAGCCGGCACGCCTTGGCGAGCTCGCCGAAACTCATCGACTTGTTGCCGCCGAACACTCGCCCTTCGCGGAACTCTATTTTTTCCGGCGCGACGCCCCAGTGTTCGGCCGCGAAGCCGACCATTCGCGCCCGGATCTGGCCGGCCGCGATCTTGGCCGCCATGCCGTTGATATCGGAGCCGGAGGAGGCCGCGGTCGGCGAGGCGTTCGGCACCTTGGCGGTGTTGGTCGCGGTGATCCGGACGAAATCGAGCGGCACGCCGAATTCCTCGGCGACGACCTGCGCGACTTTGGTGAACAGCCCTTGCCCCATCTCGGTGCCGCCGTGATTGAGATGGATCGAGCCGTCGGTATAGACATGCACCAGCGCGCCGGCCTGATTGAGATGGATCAGCGTGAAGGAGATGCCGAACATCACGGGGGTCAGCGCGATCCCTTTCTTGAGGATCGGGCTCGTGGCGTTGAATTTCGCGATCGCCGCCCGCCGCGCGCGATAGTCGCTGGAGGCCTCCAGTTCGGCGATCATCGCGGGCAGCGTCTCGAGGTCTTCGACCGTCTGGTTATAGGGCGTCCGGTCGCCGCCCGGCCGGTAGAAGTTGGCCTTGCGGACGTCGAGCGGGTCGAGGCCGCGCTCCCGCGCGATGGCGTCGATCACACGCTCGATCGCGATCATACCTTGTGGACCGCCGAAGCCGCGAAAGGCGGTGTTGGAGACGGTGTTGGTCTTGAGGCGGCGCGAGGCGATGCGCACTGTCTCCAGCCAATAAGTGTTCGAGGCATGGAACATCGCACGGTCGACGACGCCGAGCGAAAGGTCGGCCGAGCAGCCGCACCGCGCGTTCAGCATGACTTCGTAGACCTTGATACGCCCGGAATCGTCGTAGCCGACGCGCCAGTCCGCGCGGAAATCGTGGCGCTTGCCGGTCAATACGAAATCATCGTCCCGGTCGAGCCGGACCTTGCAGGGGGCGCCGGTGACTTGGGCGCCGAGCGCGGCGATCGCCGCCCAGGCGCAGGCCTGGCTCTCCTTGCCGCCGAAACCGCCGCCCATCCGCCGCGTCTCCACGCTGACGAACGCGTCGGGCACGGCGAGGACCCGCGCCACGATGTGCTGCACCTCGGTCGGGTCCTGCGTCGAGGCGTGCACGAGCATCTCGGCGCCCTCGCCGGGGATCGCGAGCGAGGCCTGACCCTCGAGGTAGAAATGTTCCTGGCCGCCGATGCGTAGGGTCCCCTCCAGCCGATGCGGCGAGGCGCCGAGCGCGCCCTCGATGTCGCCGCGGCAGAACTCGTAATCGGGCAGCACGCGGGCGCCGGTCTGCATCGCGTCGTCGACCGTGATCGCGGGCTTCGCCTCCGCGATGTCGATCTGCGCCAGCCGCGCGGCGCGTCGCGCCTGGTCGCGGGTGCGTGCGACCACAGCGAACAGGGCCTGGCCGTGAAACAGGATTTCCTTGTCGGCGAACAGCGGTTCGTCGGCGAACGCGGGGGCGATGTCGTTCTTGCCGGGAATGTCGGCCGCGGTGAGCACAGCGACGACGCCGGGCGCCGCGCGAACAGCGTCTAGATCGAGCGAGCGTAGCGTTCCCGCCGCCTTGTTCGACATGCCGATGCCGACATGAAGCGTGCCCGTGGGCTCACGGATGTCGTCGACATAGGGTGCGGCTCCGCGCACGTGCATGCGCGCGGAATCATGGGGATGCGGCTTATGGACGACCGCAGTGTCGACTTCCAGCGGCACGATGGGAAGCAGGGGCTTGCTATTCAGCAGCATGGAGGTCTCCGAGGCGGGTCGGGGCGCCGACGCCCGAGATTTCCATCAGCGCGCGCAGCAACAGATTGGCGGCGACTTCGCTGCGGTAGGCGGCGCTGGCGCGCATGTCCGTCAGCGGGCTGAAATCGCGGGATATGGCCTCGCGGGCGGCGCTCCAGCTCGCGGGATCGTCCAGGCTCGCGCCGACCAGCGCCTTTTCGGTCCCCAAGGCCCGTTTGGGCGTCGCCGCCATCCCCCCGTAGGCCGCGCAAGCGGATGCGATCCGCCGGCCGTCCAGCGTGAGCTTGAACGCGCTCATAACGGCCGAGATATCCTCGTCGAAACGCTTGGAGACCTTGAAGGCGCGATAGGCTTCGTTCTCTCCGAGGCGCGGGACTTCGAGCGCGCGGACATACTCGCCGGGCGCGCGATCCTGCTTGCCGTAGGCTAGGAAGAAATTCTCCAGCGGCAGTTTCCGCGAAGCCTCCCCC
>JBAQGU010001215.1:0-3331 GCA_049287975.1 Roseiarcus sp. | reverse complement strand
ACAATTTCAGGATTCCTGCCGAACGAAAGTGCAACTGCTTCCTCCAGCGTCCAATGTGCGGCTCTGCTCCAATGATCGAAATCAGCTTTCGCGCCAGGACGATTGAAAAACTGCGAATTTTCCTGGTTCTCTTTTTTTTGCCAGTACCTCCTCGCGGAAGTTTTTCGTTTCCAAGTTGTAGAGAGCTTGGAATTCCTTAGCAGGCAACTGCGAGAGTTCGACCGCGTATTTCTGTGCTTCCGACTTTCGTCGTTCCTGTCCCGCGTTGAACGCGGCCAAGCCGCCGACGCGGTCGCCTGAGATCGGTGGGCGCGGCGCCGGCTTTATTTCCGGGGAGTTTGGGTATTTTCGGCGAACATGGAATTGGATCGCTTCAAGCTGAACCGGCACTACCTGGAATCCTCAGCGGAGAGTCGCGCGAAGCCCACTCCGGCGCCCAGATTACGCGTTTGAATCACTCCCAAACGAAATTGTGGCGGTCAATGCGCTGAGTGGTATTTGTCCACGGGCGTCCAAGCTGTTTGTTGGCCTCGATGTTGGCCCTGAATATTTCTTGCGCATATATAACTCAACAATATCAATGATTCGCGCTTGCTATTCGTTTCCTGCAACCGCCCCAAGCCAGCTGCTCGAATCTACTTCGGACACATCCGGCGTCGAATCAACAGCATAAGACGGCACAAAGCATTGACCCAGCGCGTAGCTCAATCAAGGACACTTTATTCGACGCTGGGAATTTTGTTGTGGACTGTGGAGCGATGCCCTACCTGCGTGACGGCCCTTATCCGCGACGAACTACCTGACGGCCGCTGGAAATGAGATTATCTGACCACCGCGTCGCAACTCATCGCAACGATCCGCCCACCATGTCATCATCTTGACGCGCTCATCCCAGAATTCGGCGCGGGCATAGGCTCGCCGTACGCGGTCGCCATCGACGTGGCTAATTGCCTTTCGATCGCATCGGCATTCCAGAGACCGCTTTCGTTCAGCATCGACGACGCGGACCCGCGGAAGCCGTGGCTCGTCATGTCCTCGTTTTTGAAACCCATGCGCCGCAAGGCCGCGTTCAACGTGTTCTCAGACATACAACGGGCGACCGATCGGACCGACGGCAACAGAAACCTATCTTGTCCCGTCAACTTCCGAAGCTCGTTGAGAATCGCCACCACGCGCGGGGCGAGCGGGACCCGATGCGGTTTGCGCATCTTCATTCGGCCAGCGGGAATTTCCCACACTGCGGTGGCGAGGTCGAATTCGGCCCACTCGGCGGCGCGCAGCTTGCCCGGGCGCACGAAAGTAAGTGCCAGCAATTCCAAGCCGACCCTCGTTTCAGGCGCACCTTGATAGTCCTCGATAGCCCGCAGCAAACCACCAAAGGCTTTTGGCGCCACGATCGCTGCCCGAGGCCTCACCGTCGGCGTAACCAGTGCGCCCCTCAACGCGATCGACGGATCGTTCTCGGCGCGAGCGGTGGCGATGGCGTAACGGAAGACGTCGCCGATCGCCGTTCGGAGCTTGCGGGCGGTTTCGTGAATGCCGCGCGCGCCTCGACCTCCTTGAGAACGGTCAAGACCTCGCGGGCCGAAATTTCGCCGATCGGTCGTGATCCGAGCGCCGGAAAAGCGAAGCTCATAAACCATTCGAACTTTCGCAAAGTCGCAGCCGCCTTCCGGTCGCGACGCTTCTTTTCCGCCAGTTCGCCGGCAATTGCCGCGAACGTATTCGCAGTCGCTTCCGCTTTTGCCCCCTTTGCCGCTTTCTTGATTTGGGAAGGGTCCTCGCCGCGCCCCGAGGCTTGCCGCGCGCCATCGCGTGCGTCCCGTGCGTCCCTCAGTCCAACCTCGGATAAACGCCTATCGCAAGGGTCTTTTGACCGCCGCCAAAGCGGTATGCCAGCCGCCAGCGCTTCGCCCCATCGGGCGTAACCCACAATTGGAGCCCGCCGCCGTCCGAAAGCTTGATGATTTTCGGACCGGGGAGGGCGCGCCTTAGCGGAGATCGGTAAGAGCCATGTTAGTACCAAACGGGCGGCGGACTCGCCGCATACCAACGAATCTACCAACAATCTTGTTGGACGCAAATGAACGGTTCGGGACGCTCACGGACGTCCTTTGGCGCGAAGTTATTGATTTTAAGGGGTTTCCGGACGAATATGGACATCGGCAAACGACAAAATGGTGCCCAGGAAAGGACTCGAACCTTCACGGCTTGCACCGCTGGTACCTGAAACCAGTGCGTCTACCAATTCCGCCACCTGGGCCCGGCGCGCTACATAGTTTGCGGCGACCGCGTCTGTCAATGCGAGGATTCGGGCTCGCGGCGACGGTTCGGTTCTCGCCTCGCGGCGATTTCGCGCCGGCCAGGAATGCGCTAGGGCTGGACCAGCTTTTGTCAGGGAGCCCGCAATGCCTTACGAGAACATTCTAGTCGAAACCCACGGCCGCGTCGGCCTCGTCAGGCTGAATCGGCCGAAGGCACTCAACGCCTTGAACGCCGCGCTGATCGAGGACCTCAACGCCGCGTTGGAAGCCTTCGAGCGCGATTCGGGGATCGGGGCGATCGTGCTGACCGGCTCCGAGAAGGCTTTCGCCGCCGGCGCCGACATCAAGGAGATGCAGGCCAAGAGTTTCACCGACGCCTTCCTCGGCGATTTCGTCTCGCGCTGGGAGAACATCACGCGGGTGCGCAAGCCGATCATCGCGGCGGTGGCGGGCTTCGCGCTGGGTGGCGGCTGCGAGCTCGCGATGATGTGCGATTTCATCCTTGCCGCCGACAGCGCCAAGTTCGGCCAGCCGGAGATCAAGCTCGGCGTGATCCCCGGCGTCGGCGGGACGCAGCGCCTCACCCGCTTCGTCGGCAAGTCGAAGGCGATGGACATGATCCTCACCGGCCGCCTGATGGACGCGGCCGAGGCGGAGCGTTCAGGACTCGTCTCACGCGTATTTCCCGCCGCCGAGCTGGTCGAGAAGGCGCTCGAGGTCGCTGCGGGGATCGCGGCGCTCGGCGCGGCCGCCGTCTACGCCGCCAAGGAGAGCGTCAACCGCGCTTATGAGACGACGCTCGCCGAGGGCGTGCGCTTCGAGCGCCGGATTTTCCACGGCCTGTTTGCGACCGAGGATCAGAAGGAAGGCATGCGCGCGTTCGTCGAAAAGCGCCCTGCCCTATTCAAGAATCGCTGAACGGCGGCTCGGCGCAGCGGACAGCGCTGCGGCTCTCACCCGAATCTCGGCTTCCGCTTCCCCGCGAACGCCGCCCGGCCCTCGTGAAAGTCCTCCCCCAGCGCCGCCGCCTCGACGAGATCGCGCAGTTCGGCCTCGTCGCCCCTGAC
>JBAQGU010001214.1:0-5728 GCA_049287975.1 Roseiarcus sp. | reverse complement strand
TCGCGGCTCCGCGCGGCGATCCGATCGCCATCGCGCACCGGCGCCTGGCGGATCTGATCCGGGATCCGGGATTCGCGTCCGCTCGCCAAATCGCCAGGGCGGCGCCGATTCGCGATCTGCTGCTCGGCATCGCCGACCACTCGCCCTATCTCTGGTCGCTGGCGACAGAGGACCCCGCGCGTGCTGCGCGTCTGCTGCTGCGATCTCCCGAGGACACGCTCAATGCGTTGATCGAAGGCGTCGAGGCGCTTCGCCTCGCGGACGAATCCGAAACGATGACGGCGCTGCGCCGCTCAAAACGCGAATCCGCGCTGCTCGTGGCGCTCGCCGATATCGGCGGCGTCTGGGACTTGGTCGCGACGACCGAAGCCCTGACGCGTTTCGCCGATGCGGCCGTCTCGGCCGCGCTACGCTTCCTGCTGCGGCGCGCGGGGGTCGAGGGACGGCTGAACCTCGATCCCGAGAGCCCCGACATCGAGGCGGGCTCGGGGCTGTTCGTGCTCGCGCTCGGCAAGCACGGCGCCCGCGAGCTCAACTATTCCAGCGATGTCGACCTCATCGTGTTCTACGACTCGGCGTCCGCGTCCGTCCCCGAGGGGGTCGAGCCCGGACCCCTGTTCGTGCGGATCGCGAAGGCGCTCGCACGGCTCTTGCAGGAGCGCACGCCCAACGGGTACGTGCTCAGGGTCGATCTTCGCCTTCGGCCGGACCCCGGCGCGACGCCCGTCGCGATGTCGATCGCCAGCGCCGCCTCCTATTACGAAACGCTCGGCCAGAATTGGGAGCGCGCCGCGATGATCAAGGCGCGGTCGGTTGCGGGCGACGTCGTGCTCGGGCGCACCTTCCTGAGCGAGCTCGCGCCGTTCATCTGGCGCAAGTATTTCGACTATGCCGCGATCGCCGACATCCATGCGATGAAACGCCAGATTCATGCAGTGCGCGGACACGAGCGCGTAACCGTTCCCGGCCACGACGTGAAGCTGGGCCGCGGCGGCATCCGCGAAATCGAGTTTTTCGTCCAGACCCAGCAACTCATTTTCGGCGGCCGGCGCCCGCGGCTGCGCGGCGCGCGCACGCTCGAAATGCTGCGCGAACTGGGGACCGAGGATTGGGTGAGCGCGGATGCCGTCGAGGAATTGTCGGATGCTTACACGTACCTCCGCGGCATCGAGCACCGCTTGCAGATGGTCGCGGACGAGCAGACGCAACGTCTGCCCTTCGAAGCCGAGCCGCTCGCTCGCTTCGCGCAGTTTTGCGGCCATACCGAGGTCGAGTCCTTCGCGGATGAGATGACGCATCACCTGCGGCAGGTCGAAAAGCACTACGCGCGCCTGTTCGAGGACGCGCCGACCCTGGGCGCGGAAGCTGGCAGCCTCGTCTTCACCGGCGTGGTGGATGATCCCGACACGCTGGCGACGCTGCGCCGTCTCGGCTTCCATCGGCCCGAGGCGGCGACCGAGACCATCCGAGGCTGGCATTTCGGCCGCCGCCCAGCGGTCCAGGGCGCTCGCGCGCGCGAGGTGCTCACGGAGCTGATTCCGGGCCTCATCGCCGCATTTTCCGGCTCCGGCGATCCCGACGCTGCGCTCGCCGCCTTCGATGCGGCGCTCTCGCGCATGCCCGCGGCCGCGGAGCTGCTGTCGATCCTGCGCTCGAACGAACGGTTGCGCGAATTGTTCGGCGATCTCTTCGGCGGCGCGCCGCGCCTCGCGCAAGTCGTGGTCTCGCGCCCGCACGTGCTCGACGCCGCGATCGATCCCGGCCGCGCCTCCGCGATTTCGGAAAGTCTCGACGAGGGCAAGCAGGCGCGGCGGGTCGACGCGTTTCTCGACGCCGCCAGCGGATATGAGGCGATGCTCGACCGCGCGCGCGATTTCGCCGCGGAGGAGACGTTTCTGATCGGGGTCCGGCTGTTTTCGGGGGCGCTCGACCCGGAAATGGCCGGGCGTGCCTATAGCGCCCTCGCTCGAGGACTCGTCGCCGCGATGCTGGAGCGGGTCGGCGCGGCGTTCGCGCGGGAGCACGGCCGCATCGAGGGAGGCCGCGTGGCGGTGCTGGCGATGGGCAAGCTCGGCTCGCGCGAAATGACGGCGGCCTCCGATCTCGACCTCATCATCATCTACGATTTTCCTGTCGAGGCCGCCGAATCGGACGGCCGGCGGCCGCTCGGCGCGGCGCTCTATTACGCGCGGCTGACGCAGCGCCTGCTGGCCGCGCTGACGGCGCCGACCAAGGCAGGCAAGCTCTACGACGTAGACCTCAGGCTGCGCCCCTCCGGGCGCCAGGGGCCGCTCGCGACGCAACTGTCGGCCTTCGCGCTCTATCAGCGCGAGCAAGCGGAGACCTGGGAGCGCATGGCGTTGACACGCGCACGCGTCGTCGCCGGCGACGCGAAGCTCGCTGCGGAGATCGGCGCCGTCGTTACGCAGACGCTGCGCGCCCCGCGCGACTCGGCCAAACTCGCGCGCGAAGTGCGGGAAATGCGCGCGCTGATCGGGCGCGAGAAGGGCGATTCCGATCCGTGGGACCTGAAACTCGTCGCCGGAGGGCTGCTGGACATCGAATTCATCGCGCAATTTCTGATCCTCACCCATGCGCGCGAGCGCCCCGAGCTGATAGACGTCTCCACGCGCGCAGTGATCACGAAGGCTGGCGAACTCGGACTGCTTTCCCCTGAGGATGCTGCCGTTCTCGCCGATGCGCATCGCCTCTATACCGACGCGACCCAAATCATGCGGCTGACCGTCGCCGGCCCTTTTGATCCCGTGAAGGCGGCGAGCGGGGTCAGGCGTCGCATCGCGGAAGCCGCCGCGCTGCCGGATTTCGACACGCTCGCCGCGTCCATCAAAGAGGCGCGCGATCTAGTGAGGTGGGCGTATCGGCGGGTGTTGGGGCGGAGCGCAAAGGAATGAGCGGGTCGCCCCAGCGTTTCTCGGCAATCTGCGGCACTCATCTTTTCGCCCCTTTTCATCGGTTTTGCCATGAGCCGGACTTGCGGCAGCTTGCGAGCAAGCTTCTTTTTCGCAAAGACATCCGTGTCTCGGTTTTTGGCATTCGGCGCGACCCGAGCGAAGGATGGGCCTGACCGCTTCGACGTTAAATGGCGCTACCGGTGGGGAAACTCGGACTTGTCGCATTTCTGGTCTTCGTTCTTGCT
Source organism: Roseiarcus sp. (assembly GCA_049287975.1). Taxonomy (GTDB): domain Bacteria; phylum Pseudomonadota; class Alphaproteobacteria; order Rhizobiales; family Beijerinckiaceae; genus Roseiarcus. Next base: position 2,571 of record JBAQGU010001214.1, on the reverse strand, counting down.
TCTGCTTCTGCTTTGCGCGAGCGCCTGCGTGGGATTCTTCGTGAATTCGCGCCTGCATGAGAAGCACAGATCGCGCGAATCGATCGAACTCGTGCAGCTTGCGATCAGCTTGCTCGTGACTTTCACGGCGATCGTCCTCGGGCTCCTGACGACTTCGGTCAAGTCAGGCTTCGATGCCGCGTACAACGCTCGCGGATCCTACGCGGGTCAGCTCGCCCAGCTCGATCGCTGCCTGCGTGATTATGGCCCGGAGACGCAGCGGACGCGTGAGCAGCTGCGCAGTTACGCCGCCGCGATCATCGCGAGCACCTGGCCGTCCGAACCGCCTCCAACGGGTGTCACCTATCCGGATACTTCACATATGCCGCGGACCGGCGAAAGTACTGTCCTGGCTGATCTGATGAACGAAATCGGCCTCGAGATCCAGACTCTGCAGCCAGCCGACTCATTGCACCGAAACTTGATGACCTCCTGCGCCGCTCAGTATGCCGATCTACTCAAGCTTCGCTGGACGGTGATCGAAGGCGTTCACGCATCGATCTCTTCGCCCTTCTATTGGGTCTTGGTTTTCTGGCTCCTCATTTTGTTTGGAACCTTTGGCTTGCGAGCTCCGCCGAATACCCTGAGCACCATTGTCATTGCGTTGTGCGCCGTATCGGTCACCAGCGCGATATTCGTGATCCTCGACATGGATGTCCCGTACGGGGGATTGTTCGGCATACCGAGCACATCGATGCGGCACTCGCTCGCCGACATGATGCGTTGAGGGATCGACGGGGCCGAAGGCTGGCCAATGATCATGCGTTTCGCCGTTGCCGGCCCGTTCGCCCCGAGGTTGTGGGTCGGGTCGGGGCCGGCCCCTTCTTGCGGTGTGCAACCCTTCACTTTGGGTTAACCCCAACCTGCCTCGTGTGAGATATTCGATGTAGCATGCTCCGGTTCGGGGCCGCCAGAGTGCGTCAAGCAGGAAACAAACCCCTCCGACGGGAGGGTAGGCGGACGCATCGCGTTGCGCTAGGGTTGCCGCGGACGACCCCGGGCAGCGACCACATGCCCAAACCCAAAGCAGACCTCAGCGTTCAACTGCGGTGGGACCCCCGCCTCCGGCCGCCCGCCGACAAGTTCCCTCCGCCAAATCCGAGGACGGCTCAATGACCGATCAAAGCCAACCAACTGTCGTCCTCAATGACGGCCTGCCGATGCCCCAATTCGGACTTGGGGTTTTCCAGACGCCGCCCGAGGCGACAGCTCGGGTTGTCAAGATGGCTGTCGACGAGGGATATCGCGCGGTCGACACAGCGTCCATGTATCGCAACGAGGAAGCCGTCGGCATGGCCTTGGACGGCCTGACTGATGTCTTCATTACAACAAAACTCGGCAATTCAGATCATGGCTTCGACGAAGCGCTGCGCGCTTTTGAGGATAGCGCCAGCAGGCTACGCCGTCACACCCTCGACTTGTACCTGATCCATTGGCCGCGGCCGCGAGTCGACCGCTATGTCGAAAGTTGGAAAGCGCTCGTGCGTCTCCAGCGGGAAAGCCGGGTCCGCTCGATCGGAGTCTCGAATTTCAATCGAAGTCATCTCGAACGAATCATCGGAGAGACGGGCGTCACGCCAGCAGTCAACCAGATCGAGCTTCATCCTCGCTTTCAGCAAAAGAACTTGCGAGAGTTTCACGACGAGCGCGGGATCAGAACGGAATCCTGGAGTCCCCTCGGACGGGGCGCTTTCCTCAGCGAGCCTGTGCTCGTCAGCATCGCTGCGAAGCATCGGAAAACCCCGGCGCAAGTCGTCCTTCGCTGGCATCTCGACAGCGGTCTGATTGTCATTCCGAAAACGGTGCGGCTCGAGCGCCTGAGGGAGAACATCGGGGCGCTCGCCTTCCGTCTCGATGACGACGATATGCGGTGCATCGAAGCGCTGGATTCGCCCGCTGGGCGGATCGGTCCCGACCCGGCCACAGCCGCCTTCTGATCCCCCGAGGAGAACGGGACGTCGCCAGCTTCTATTGGCGGGCTGTCGTGCCGCCGTCGATCGCCAGCACCGAACCCTGACAATATGTCGATTCGTCGGAAGCAAAGTACAGGCAGCCATAGGCCATTTCCTCTGCTGTACCCGGGCGCTTCATGGGTCTGAGTCTGTCGGCCATAAAAAGGCGGTGACCGATACCGTAGCTAGCCGGCTTCGGTCGGATCGACATTCTCGTGAACTGCGCCGGCGTCGGCTACAGCTGGCTGGAGAAGAGCCCCGGCTCCATGGGTCCGGTCGCCGACACCACGCCGGAAAAATGGCGAGAAGTCATGGCGATAAACTTGGACTCGAGTTTTACTTGTGTCGGCTCGTCGTTCCCCAGACGAAGAAGCAGAACGGCGGCTCGATCGTTTTCGTGGTGCCGAACGGCACCATTCTGGGTCATGAATTCGCTGCCGGCTTCGCGGACGGCGAGGGAGGTTTATTCGTCGCAGACGACACGGCCGAGTTCGGCGTCGACGCAAGTCGGGCGCGATCGGCGGGATTCTTCGAGAGATATATTTCGAGCCCATCGACGACGCGCATTTCGTCCCAATCC
>JBAQGU010001213.1:0-3024 GCA_049287975.1 Roseiarcus sp. | reverse complement strand
CTTTCGAGCAGTCGAAGCCCCGCGGCGGCGCCGTGGGCGTTGGCGACTGCGACGGCCCGGTTCACGGCGACGACCGGCGAGCCGGTGAGCGCGAACAGCGCCTCGTAAAGCGTCGCTATCGCGGGCCAGTCCGTCACGCCGGTCTGACGGCGTGCGGCATGCGCCGATTGGATCGCCGCCTCCAGCTGAAAGCGCCCCGGCGTGCGCTTCGCGCCGGCGATCCGTAGCGCCGCCTCGGCTTCTGCGATCGCGCCGTCGCTCCAGAGCGCCGGCTTCTGTTCGCTCAGCGGGACATAACTCCCCGATGAATCGCGGCGGGCGGCGCGCCGGGAATCCGCATAGAGCATCAGTGCGAGCAGCCCCAGCGCTTCGGGCTCTTCGGGGGCCAGGGCGACGACCACCCGGCCCAGCCAGAGGGCTTCCTCCGCGAGATTGCGCCCGCGTGGATCGTCGGCGAACGCCTCCGCCCAGCCGTGCGCGAAAGCGGCGTAGATCGCCTCGAGCACGGCCCCGAGGCGTTCTGCCAACTCGTCGGTTTCCGGGATGCGAAAGGGAATGCCGGCGAGCTTGATCTTCGCCTTGGCGCGCGCGAGTCGCTGGCCCATCGCCGCTGGCGAAACCAGGAACGCGGAGGCGATCGCGGCGGCGTCCAGGCCGAGGATCGTCTGCAGCATCAGCGGCGCCCGGATCGCCTCGTCGATCGCAGGATGCGCGCAGGCGAACATCAGTGCGAGGCGCCGGTCGGGGATCGGCCCTCCCGACGCCGCCGCGTCGTCCAGTTCCTCGCCGATCATCGCGAGCGCGTCCGAGGCCGCCTCGGCGCCGCGGCGGCGGCGTGCGAAGTCGAGCATCTGCCGCCGAGCCGCTACGACGAGCCAGCCTTCGGGATTGTCAGGCACGCCGCGCGTCGGCCAGTTTTCCAGCGCCGAAGCGAAAGCCTCCGACAGAGCGTCCTCGGCGCCGGGCACGTCGCGCCCCGGCGCCGCCAGAAAAGCGACGAGCTTGCCGTAGCTTTCGCGCGCGACTCGGGTAGCGGTGCGCGACGCCGCCTCGCGCCCGACCGGCGTCACATCGGCCAGATGGGCCGCACTTCGATGGCGCCGAACTGCGCGCCGGGGCAACGCGCCGCCCAGCCGATCGCCGCGTCGAGGTCGGCCGCCTCGATGAGGTAAAAGCCGCCGAGCTGCTCCTTGATCTCTGCGTAGGGGCCGTTGAGCACGGAAGTCTTGCCGTTTTGCGCCCGCACGACCGTTGCGTTCGAACTCGGATGTAGCCGCTCGCCGCCGCGATGGACGCCGGCCTCCTTCATGGCCTGCGTATAGGCGCTATAGGCGGCCATCACGCCCTGAATGTCTTCCTTGCGCGCCTGTTGCATCGCGGCGTCGTCGCTATGAATCATCAAGAGATATTGCATCTTCGCTTCTCCTTGCCGGCGCGGTCCGATGACCGAGCCTAACCCAAAGACGCGCGCGATCGGCTGGTTTCGACATCGGCGGCGGAATTAATTCGACGATGGCCGCTCCTGTAGACGCGGTCGCGGACCTCCTGTCATTGCGAGTTCCGCGCCGGCGTGCGGCCGGTCCCCTTGGATGAAACAACCAGGTGCCGTGTCATGCCCGCGAACGCGGGCATCCAGAACGCCACGTCGCTATCAGGATTTGAGCCTTTCATCGGATCCGCAACGCTATCCCGGCTTCACCGGTGAAGTTGGTCCATCCTGCGCCGCCTCGTCGTGTCCCACTGGATACCCGCTTTCGCGGGTATGACAAATCGGGTTTCGCCCGATCGCTTTCGACTCCTCTGCTTTTCCGCGGCTCACGGCGTCGGCGGGCGAAGCGCCAGGAGATCGGAGAGCGAGCGGCGGCGGGACCGTGGATTGCTTCGCTGCGCTCGCAATGACGGTGCTGTGTCGGCCGCGCTCAGCGAGCGCGGCCAGGCGCCCACAGTCAGGCCGCAGCCGCGGCTTCGGCGCGCTTCTTGACGATTTCGCGCTTCAGCGCGACCGCGTCGAACGAAAGATCGCCGTCGCTCTGCTTGACCAGGAAGTTGTCGAGGCCGCCGCGATGCTCGACCGAACGCAGAGCCGCCGCCGCGACGCGCAGGCGCACGGAACGGCCGAGCGTGTCGGAGATCAGCGTCACTTGGCACAGGTTCGGCAGGAAGCGCGTGCGCGTCTTCCGGTTGGAATGGCTGACTTTGTTGCCGGATTGGACGGCTTTGCCCGTCAGCTCGCAACGGCGCGACATAGCGAAAAATCCCTCGAGAATCGGATGGCGGGCCGCCGGGCGAAGTGGGAAGGATCGAAGTCGCCCAGAGAAAAGGCCACAGACCCGCCAAATCGACCCTGGCGTCTAGGGTGGGCGCTGTATAGGAGAAGGTGCCGGGAGCGTCAAGCGGGGAGCGAGACCTTGGACGAGCGAGAACCGGTCGATATCCTCGGCGCCGTGCCGAGGCTTCGGCAACTCCGCGAGTCGCTGGCGCGTCGCGCCCGCGATTGCGGCCGCGTCCCCGACGAGATCGGGCTGATCGCGGTTTCCAAGACGTTTACGGCCGACGAAGTCTGGCCGACAATCGCGCTCGGTGACCAAACCGTCTTCGGCGAGAACCGGGTGCAGGAGGCGGCGGCGAAATGGCGCGACCTGCGCGGCCGCGCCTCCGGGCTCGGCAAGCGGATCGAATTGCACCTGATCGGACCGCTGCAGAGCAACAAGGCGCGCGAGGCGGTCGAGACGTTCGACGTCGTCCAGACGATCGATCGCGAGAAAATCGCCGCCGCCCTCGCCGCGGAGATCGCCCGGACCGGCAAAACGCCGCGCCTGTTCGTCGAGGTCAACACGGGGGCCGAGCCGCAAAAAGCGGGAATTCTTCCCGAGGACGCGGATCGCTTTCTGAAACTTTGCCGCGAGACCCATTCGCTCGCGATCGACGGGCTGATGTGCGTGCCGCCGATCGGCGAATTGGCGTCGCCGCATTTCGCGCTGCTCGGCGAGATCGCTCGTCGCAACGGCCTGATCGAACTATCGA
>JBAQGU010001212.1:0-6747 GCA_049287975.1 Roseiarcus sp. | reverse complement strand
GTTCGCCCGCCGTCTCGACGCCGCGCTGGCGTCCGAGCCTTCCACGCCTGTCGCCGAGACCATGCGAGCGGTGCTGGCGGCCAATCCGGGCCTGGTCGCGGGCGAAGCGCTGCTGGCCGATTCGACCGGGCTGATCGTCGCGCGCGAGCCAGCGCGACCGATCCAAAACCTCACCCTCGCCACTTTGCTGAGTTCGGGGACGCCGCTGACCATCCTGGCCGACAAAGCCGGGGCGATGCGGGTCAAATCGAGCGAGGGGGAAGAACTGCTCGCGGCGGTGCGCAATCTCGCGGCAACCTCCGGGCAAGTCGCCGTGACGGCGCCGGTGAACGATCTGCTCGCTCCGTGGTGGGCAACGGCTCGCGTCATGATCGCGCTGCTCGCCGCGACGGGGTTTGCGCTCGGCGGATCGATCGGCGCACTTCGCGTTCATGCGGTTCGAGCGAGCGCGCGCGCTGTCAGGGAGGCGCTCAAACGCGCGCATATCGAACTCGCGCTGACCCGCGGTCGGTGCGGCCTCTGGGACTGGGACCTCGAGCGTGGGCGAGTGGCGTGGTCGCGATCGATGTTCGAGCTGCTCGGCCTTTCGCGTTGCGTTTCGAGCCTCTCGATTGGGGATTTGCAGGCGATGGTCCATCCCGACGACGAGAGCCTGGAGCGCGTCGCGCGAGCGGCGCTCGCGGCGGGCCGCGGGTCGATAGATGTCGAGTTTCGCATGCGCGGCCGCGACGGTCAGTGGGTCTGGCTTCGCAAGCGGGCCGAGATCGTCGAGGACGATTCGACGGGCGGGCGTCGTCTGGTCGGCATCGCCATCGACGTGACGGATCGCAAGCGCGAAGCGGAGATCTCCGCTACCGCCGACCAGCGGCTTCGCGAGGCTGTCGAGGCCATTTCAGAGGCCTTCGTTCTCTGGGATTCCTCCAACCGTCTGGTGCTGTGCAATTCCAAATATCGGCGACTGCACGATCTGCCAGTCGAGTCCGCCCACCCCGGCGCGGCCTACGCCGAACTCGCCGCGATGGGCTCGACCCCGATCGTTTCGAGCGAAGGGCTGGTGAATCCGAACGAGCCGGGAGCGGGTCAGGAAGACGCCAAGACCTACGAAGCCCGACTCGCCGACGGACGTTGGCTGCAGGTGAACGAACGCCGCACGCGCGACGGCGGGTTCGTCTCTGTCGGCACCGACATCACCGCGCTCAAAGAGCACGAGGCCCAGTTGGTGAGATCGGAGCGGCTGCTGCTCGCGACCATCGCTCAATTGCGACAATCGCGTCGTTCGCTCGAAGCGCAGGCTCGTCAACTGGCCGACCTCGCCGAACGCTATCACGAGGAAAAGGGGCGGGCCGAAATGGCCAACCGAGCCAAGGCCGAATTCCTGGCCAACATGAGCCACGAGCTGCGAACGCCATTGAATGCGATCATCGGTTTTTCGCAAATGATGGCGGCGCAGACTTTCGGCCCGATGGGCTCGGAGAAATATCGCGAATATTGCGCCGACATCCTTTCCAGCGGACGATATCTGCTGAACGTCTTCAGCGACGTGCTAGAGATGTCGCAGCTCGAATCCGGGCGCGTCAAGCTCAACTACGTTCAGTTCGCCGTCGAGAAGGCGATCAGCAAGGCGGTGCTCGACGTCGCACCAACGGCGCGCGACAAGCAAGTGAATTTGCAGATCGACGTCAGCGCGGCGCAGACGTTGCACGCAGACTCCGACGCGATCGAGCGGATTCTGACCACCTTGTTACGCAACGCCGTGAAATTTGCGCCCGAAGGCGGCGCGGTGACCGTCGGCGCGCAGACCTTCAAGGACCACGTCTATTTCTACGTCGAAGACGACGGTCCGGGCATCGCCAGCGAGGACGTCGCGCGCCTCGGCAGGCCTTTCGAGCAGGCCGATACGACGCTGGCCAACGGCATGAAAGGCTCGGGCCTCGGGCTCTCCATCGCGACTTCGCTCGTCGAGCTCCACGGCGGCGCTCTGCGCGTAACCTCGCGGCAAGGCGAGGGCACCGTCGTGCTGGTGACGATTCCGAAAACCGCTCCGGGACGTCGCGCGATGGCGATGGCGGCAGTCGCGTGAGGCGGATGTGGGCGCAAACTCGGCGAACTCGTCGGACAATTGGAGGCGGCGCTAGCGTCTTCCGCGCCGAATCGAAACAGGATGAGCATCGCCAGCATCTGGCGAACGTAGTTGTCGTTGCACGCCGAGAGGAGCTGGCGCCGGACCAGGGGCGCGAAACGCCGCGAGCGCGTGAGCTTGGCAGAACATGGCCGGCTCGCCCACCCGCGTGGCGCCGCGTTCAATTCAGCATATAACGGACGCCGACGGTCAGCTGTTGCGCGGTGTTGTGGGTGGCTCCGCTCAAATCCAAATCGACGAAGTGATAGCCGATATCGAGCGTCGCGCTAGGGGTCAACTGATAGCCGAAGCCGGCCATCAGCGCCCCGGCGAAAGAAAACTTCGTCGACGTGAAGTTGCGGTTCCAGTTCAGCAGACCGAAGGCGACGTTGGGTTGGCGGGTGAGGGGCGTGTAGAGGGGAGTGCCGTTGACGCCGGTCCCCGTGTTGACGACCCATTGCAGGGGATTGCCGGCGCTCACCGACGTGTTCCCGCGGAAGGCGCTGCCGTCATTGTCGTTGGTGAAGGTCGTGGACCCCGAAATGGTATTGGCGTTGACGCCCGCGCCGGCGCCGACGTAGGGCGTAACGCCCCAGAAGTTGCCGACGTCGACATAGGCGCTGGCCAAGCCCAGATTGTTGTACTGCTTGGCGTTCAGGACGCCGGTACAGGACACTGGCGCCCATAGATAGCCAACAGGAACGCTCGTTGGAGCCGTTACGCCGTTGGTTGTGACGTTGATGGTATTCGACACGGGTGACGCCGTATTCGGGCACAGCGACTTTTGCTGATATCCCAGTCCGGGTCCGTTCCAGAAGCTATAGGTCGCCTCGAGCCGCAGGAAATTGTTCACGCGGAAGCCTAGACCGACATCGAAAACGCCGTCGTCCTTGGTCTTGTTGTTACCACGAAAGACGGGAGCGTTTGTGGACGAGTTGCCGACCGGGGAGTCGTCGAAGCCCGCCCACGTGCCGGGAATGTCGTAGAGGACCGGGGGGATGAGGCCGGCGGACGGCACGATGGTCGGTGAATTCACCTCGCCGTAACCGAGATCGCCGCGGATATACCAGTTCGAGCCGATCTCGACCTCGGGGTTGCTCGCGGGCTCGCCCAGCGGCGGCGGCGCGGTCCCGAACAGATCGGCGGCCTGCGCCGGCGTCGACGCGATCGCCAAACCGGCGAGAGCAACAGCGGCAATTTTCTTCATCGACTCCATCCCCATCGCGGCTCTTGGACGCAACCGCCGAACAGCTCGAGGACAACTTCGCCGAGAAATATTAATTTGGATTTAACCCTAACAACCCGCAAACCTTCACGCAGGTAAGTATTTGTTAACGATCGACGAAGCTCTGCCGGGATAGGAACTCTGTCAAATGTTCCGCGAAACCTCGCCGTGTCGCGGTCTTCGGCGGCCTGCGCGTCTGATATTGCAAGGGGCGGAAGGGGCACGGCCAGCCCGGCCAAGGCGAAGTCTCGAACCAGCTGAGGTAGTCGAGCGCGAACCGCGCCTCTCCGCGCCAGAGGTCGAACTCCCAGGGTTTCGGGCTGTTGACGAAGTGCAGGACGATCGGTGCGATCCGCGCCTCGAGATCGAGCAGGAGAAAGTCGCCCATGAAGTTGCAACGCGGCGAAAGCGGCGCGAAGCGACCCGCCACCAGCGAGTTCAGCGCACTCTGCTCCATGAAGGCGAAGCGATCCGGCGTCTCGCGCAAGGCGCTCGCGGCACGGGCGGTGAGGTCCTGTTTGCGCCAGGCCGCGCGGTCGATGACCATCAGGCCAGCGTTGAAATAAGGCGTCTCGAGCTCGAGGCCCAGGGATCTGCGATAGGTCTGAAACCGCTTCGCCAGCGCGCCGCCCTTGCAGTCCATCAGGTAGATCATGTCGAAGGCGGCGGCGAGCGGGCGTCCCTCGAGATCGATGTCGGCGAGCCGCCCGAGGCCAGGCCGCGCGATGTGCATGTCCGCGTCCATGGCGATCAGGCGCGGGTAGGACTCGGGCAATATCTGGTCGAGAAACAGCCGGCGGAACACAGCCCGGGAGAAACGTCCCTTGCCCGCCAGGCCATCGGCGTATCGGGTGAAATCGAGCGTCAGCAAATTGATCCTGCTGCGAAGTTCGGGATCCAGCCGCTCGAAGCCGGGCGCCACGTCGCCCGGCTCGCAAACGATGAAAATGTCGAATGCGTCCGCGTCGCCCTGACCGATCAGGGAAGCCGCGGTGAAGACCGCGGGGCGAAAGAAAGCGCGGTCCGGCGTGAAGCAGAGCGCGGTTTTCATGGTCTCGCCCGAAGCTCCCAATCAGCTGGAAGCGTGGTCGGCGGCGGCCAATTGGCGATAATAGTCGACGACCCGATCGTGCCACGAGCGCCGCGACTGAATGTGCTCCACGCCGGGCAGCCGCGTCGGCAATTCGAGTGCGGCGACCAGACCCTCGATCTCGCGTCGCGCGGCGTGCTGCGAGGTCGTCAGGGCGCCCCCGTTCGCCCCTTCCTCGATCGGGTCGAGCGCGGTGAGGCCGATGGGAAACAATTCGCGGAAGACGACGCGATCGTGCAGCCCATCCGCTACGCGGAAGCTCAATTCCCTCGACAGCCGCCCAATGCTGACGGCGATCTGGCGCGCGTTGTTGCTGGCGATCGAGGCCATGCGGTTGCGAACCATCACCCAATCGATGATTCCATTATCGACGAGCCGGCGCTTGCGTCGCGCCTGCATCACGAGATCGGCGTATTGCGAGACCGCGCCGCGTTGCGTGCGGTCGTGCTGCACGCGCGAGAACACGTCGATATCGATGTAACTGTCGTTGAGCGGGGAGACGAGCGTGTCGGCGAGCGAATGGGCGAGCCGCATCAGATAGGAGTCGCTGGCCGGCGTATCGATCACGACGAATTCGTATTCGTGCTCGACGGCGCCGATCGCGTCGGCGAACATCGAGAACTCCAGCGCCTCGTTGGCGCGAATGTCGTTGCTTTCGCCCCGCCGCATCGCGCAGTGGAGCGGCAGTTCGATCGGCCAATGCGCTTGGCTCGACCACGACCGCCGGTTTTCGAGGAACCGCGTCAGCGTCTGCTGGCGCGTGTCCAGATCGATGCAGGCGACCTTATAGCCCGCCTTGAGCAAGGCGACTATCAGATGGATCGAAAGCGTGGATTTGCCCGCGCCGCCCTTTTCGTTGCCGACGACTATCACGTGCGCGCTGCGCAATTCGGGCTCGTCGTTGTCGAAGTCCATGAGCCGCCCGAATCGCTGAAATGCCCCTAGGGGAATCATAACCATTTTATCGCCCGCCGCCAAACTCGCCCTATGCGCGAATCGGCGCTTCGTGCAAACGCCTCGAAACTCATGCCACGATGTCGATGTGACCTTGGGACGCCGATCTCCCGCAAGTCTCGATTCAACTAGGGCGTGTCCACGAACAAGAAGAGTTTTCGCGGCCAGAAGGCGGCCTCTCGAAGACATTTCCGCCGTCGTGATCATGATCTTCCCCGTTCGAACCGCTCGGCGCCGGGCTTTATTTCTCTGATTGATCTCCCCGTCGCGGCCACGGGTCTACCTCGCGGGTTCGACGTGCCCGACGAGGCGCAAAATTTCGGGATATTCGCGGCGCACGGCGGTTTCGAGCGCGTCGACCTTGCGGTGCGCGGTCTCGACCGTCGTTTCGGGATCGACGCGACAGTGGAAAATGCCGAAATAGCCGCCATCGGCCGCGCGAAGACGCACGTCGTGGACCTCGCGCAAGCCTCCGTCTTTCGCCGCCTGACGGGCAAGTGCGTCCCACAGCCGGCGTGTCAGCTCAGGATCCGCGTCGCGCCCCGGCAGTTCGCGCGTCTCCAGAGGTTCGATATGGGTTTCCACTTCGATGTCGGCGCCCAATTCGTCTTCTATCGCGTTTTCCAGCTGGGTCGCCACCTCATGCGCCTCGCCGAGACTCATCCGGCCCTCGACCTCGAGATCGAGCGTGACGCTGGGGCGGCCCTCGATACGTTGGATTGCGACGTGATGGACGAACAGACGCCGCCGGCTCGCGATCATCTGCACCCGCTCGAGCACGGTTTCATCGTCGAGCGCGAGCGGATTGGCGGTGACGGTGAGCCGCGTCGCGGGCCAGCGCGCCGCGAGCGTCGCCTCAACATCCGACTTGATCGCTGCGACGCGCTCGAGCGGCAGCGTGCGCGATACGAACAGCCCGAGATCGCCCACTACGTTGGGGCCGCTGCGGCGAAGCCGCAGAAAGTCGACGCCCGCGACGCCCGGAATCGCCTCGACCGCGTCGCGGACCTTGCTGGCGAGGCCCTTGGGCGCGGCGTCGACCAGAGCGTCGATGGTCCGCCGCCCGAGACGAAAGCCCGCGACGGCGATGAACGCCGCGACGCCGATCGCGGCGAGCGCGTCGGCGCGGACGAAACCCGCGCGCGTCGCGGCGAGGCCGATCAGCACCAGCGCCGAGGAGACGAGGTCGCTCGAGAAGTGCAGCGCGTCGGCGGCGAGCGCATCGCTTCCCGTTTCCGCCGCGATGCGCCGCAGCGCGCGCCAACGCACGAGATCGACGACGAGCGAGAGCCCGATCGCCGCGAACGCGAGCGCGTTGGCGTCGACGTCTTCGCTCCGCTGGCCGAGGCGGCGGATCGC
>JBAQGU010001211.1:0-1844 GCA_049287975.1 Roseiarcus sp. | reverse complement strand
CACGCGCGCGACGCCGCCTCCGTCATTCGCGAGCGCCTGACGCCCCAGACCTGGCAGCTGATCGGCCGGCTGAAGAGCGTCATCCTCGAGGCCCCGCAGCGAGGTCTCGGTGAATCGGAAATTCTCGACTGCGTCGACGAGGCGCTGACCACCATCGCCGCGCTCGCGGGCCTGTTCGACGAGAACTTCAACCGCGGCGCGGGCTGGATATTCTACGAGCTCGGCCGGCGCATCGAGCGCGGCATCAATACCTGCCGGCTGGCGCGCCAGTTCGGCTATCAGGAGGCGACCGAGCATGACCTCGACGTGTTGCTCGATCTCATAGATTCGCAGATCACCTATCGCTCGCGAACGTTGATCGGCGTCGCGCTCGCCCCGGTGCGCGACATGGCGCTGCTCGACCCCTTCAACCCGCGTTCGGTGGCGTTTCAGGCCAAGCTGATCGCCGAGCACATCGCCGCGCTGCCGCTGCTTCGCCACGACGGACTGCCGGAGGAGCCAATACGGCTCGCCACCCTGCTCAGCGCGGAGCTCGCAGCCGAATACGCCGACGAGATCGAGGACCAGGGGATTCTCGCGTTCGAGCAAAAGCTGGCGGCGTTGGCCGAGGCGATCGCCGTGAGATATTTCCTGCAGGGCGCCTCGCAAGCCCGCGCCGAGAAAATCCTGGGCCTCGCGTGATCTACGACGTCACCCATCTGACGCGTTACAGCTACGGCGGGTCGGTGGCGGTCAACGCCTGCGCATTGCGTCTCTGGCCGAGGCAGGAGGAGGGCCAGAGCGTGCTGGCGGCGAGGATCGAGGTCACGCCCGTGCCGCAGATGCGCAGCGAGCGCACCGACTCCTTCAACAATCGCGTCACCCGTATCCGCATTGATGCGCCGCATCGCGAACTCGTGATCAAGGCGATCTCGCGCGTGCAGGTCGATCGCCCGGCGCCGCCGCTGGCCGCGCTGACGCCGCCTTGGGAGAGCGTGACCGAACTCGCCGCCGCGACGGGCTCGCTGGGTCCGGATTCGCCGGCGTTCGCGATCTATCCCAGCCGCCTCGCGCCTCTGTTCGACGCCGCCACCGACTACGCGCGCGACAGCTTTTCGCCTAGCCGCCCGATTTACGAGGCGAGCGCCGAGCTCAGCGGCCGAATCCATCGAGATTTCGCCTACGATTCGAAGGCGACGGAAGTCGACACGCCGCCGGCCGAGGCGTTCGCGCGGCGGCGCGGGGTGTGCCAGGATTTCGCGCATGTCATGATCGCGGCGCTGCGCGGCCTCGGCCTGCCCGCCCTCTATGTCAGCGGCTATATCCGAACGATTCCGCCAGCGGGAAAGCCGCGGCTCGCCGGCGCGGATGCTTCGCACGCCTGGGTCAGCGTGTGGTGCGGACCCGCCTTCGGCTGGTTCGGCCTCGATCCGACGAACGCGATTCCAGAGGGCGACGATCACGTCGTCGTCGCTCGGGGCCGCGACTACGCCGACGTGCCGCCGGTCGACGGCGTTGTGCTCTCGTCGGGCGGACGCGACCTCGAAGTCGAGGTGGACGTGATTCCGATATAGGAGCGGCCATGAGATCGCATGAACCGGCTAGGGGCGAAATCGAGGCGGCGCACGCGCGCATATCGGGGCATGTCAGGCGCACGCCGCTGCTCGAGACCGCGTCCCCGGTCGCCGGTGCGCCGCGGATTTCGCTCAAACTCGAATTCCTGCAGCATGCCGGTTCGTTCAAGCCGCGCGGGGCGTTCAACAATCTCTTGACCCGCGCCGCGCCGGCGATCGGTTGCGCGACCGCCTCCGGCGGCAATCACGGCGCGGCGGTCGCCTATGCCGCCGGCCGGCTCGGAATACGCG
>JBAQGU010001210.1:0-2321 GCA_049287975.1 Roseiarcus sp. | reverse complement strand
GAAGACGATCGCGTTGGCAAGCTCCTCGGTGAGGCCGAGGCGACCCATCGGAACCGTCGTCACCAGAGCCGCCTTATTCTCCGGCGTACGGGTAAAGCGGGTCAACATGCCGGTGTCCGTTGGGCCGGGGGCCACGGCATTCACGCGAATCCCCGACTTCGCGACTTCAAGCGCCACCGACTTGGTGAGGCCTTCGACGGCGTGCTTGCTCGCGACATAGATGGAAGCCCCCGCCGCGCCTTCATGCCCGTAGGTCGAGGAGATGTTGATGATGCTGCCGCGGCCCTCTCCTTTCATGACGCGCACTTCGTGCTTCATGCTCAGGATCACGCCGAGAACATTCGTGTCGAACGTGGCGGCATAGCTTTCCACGGTCTGGTCCGTGATCGGGCCAACCTGGCCTTCTGTGCCGGCGTTATTCACCGCGACATCGAGGCGCCCGAAGCGCTCGACCGTCCTGTCGACGAGACGCCGGACATCGCCCTCGTTGCGCACATCGGCCTGGACGAATTCGGCTTCGGCGCCGAGCGAACGGAGTTCGCGAACCAATGCCTGACCAGCATCCTGCTTTCGTCCCGAGACAACGACGCGATGGTCCGCCTTCGCGAACGCCACTGCCGCTGCGCGACCTATGCCCGAGAGGGCTCCAGTGATGAGTACGACTGACGAGGACATGTTTATCTCCTTGATAAAAAGAGCTCCTTAGTGGTGCTAGGCTTCGGGGCCCGGCTCGTTCGCCGACTAACTCCGTGGGCCTCGCGCCACTTCAGTGCCGGTTACTTAGGCTCTCGTTGCGGCCAGGAAAAAGACTTTGTAAGATGGGGGGACATACCTCGTAGGCATGGGACTAGGCATGGAGTTGCGGCATCTTCGGTATTTCGTCGCCGTCGCAGAGGAGGGCAGCCTGACTCTCGCCGCCGAGCGGCGGCTGCATACGGCCCAGCCATCGCTCAGCCGTCAGATCCGAAATCTGGAACATGAAGTCGGCACGCAACTGCTGATCCGGAGCGCGCGCGGCGTCGAGCTCACCGAGGCCGGCCGAGTCTTTCTCGACCACGCGCGCCTTGCGCTGGCGCAGGTGGAGGCCGCCCGCGAAGCCGCAAAGCGGGCGGCGAGGCCGCTGAAGCCGATCTTTGCGGTCGGCTTCCTCAGCGGCCAAGAAGTCAACTGGCTCGCGGAGACGACACGCGTCTTGGCCGGTGACATGCGAAATATCGAAATGACGGTCTCGAGCGAAAATTCGCCCGACCTCGCGGAGGGGCTTGCAAGGGGCAAGCTGGATATCGCCTTCATGCGGGCCGAGCCAAATCAGCCCGACCTCGACTACATCACCGTCGTGCATGAACCATTTGTCGTGATCATGCCCAGCGACCATCGCCTCACCGCGCACGACAAGGTGGATGTGCGGGAACTGGCCGGCGAACTCTTCATCGGCGGATCGGACATCGCCGGCCCGATGCGCAGGGTAATCGAAGCCTATCTCGCCGCGAACGGCTTGGACATCGAGCCGGCCCACCGGGTCCACAACCTGACCATGGCGATGTCGCTGATCGCGTCGACCAGGGGCGTGGCGTTGCTGCCGGCCTATGCGGAGAACTTCTTGCCGTGGTCCGTGACCAGCCGCCCCCTGAAAGGCGAGCCGCCTACGATCGCTCTCGTCATCGGCTACAACAAGACCAACACCTCGCCGATTCTCGGACTCTTCCTTTCGCGCGTCGACCAGCTGAAGAAGAGGGTTCCGCAGGCAAGCGGGATGATCTTGAAGTCCGCACCTCAAAGTTCGTAGGCTGCGGGTTCAGCTCATGCCGGGCTCGATCATGGAGTCGTGGATGTCACAGGTTACAGCCGCAGATCATCAAGGCAGCGGAAAACCCGTCGACGCGATCGTAATCGGCGGCGGGATCGCCGGACGCACCCTCCTGGCGCACGAGCTCTCTTCGCGTAATGTGAAGGTCACCGTTCTCGAGCAGGCCGCGTGCCGACCCGGAATCAAAAGCCGTAGAGCCGCTTGGGATTGTCCACCAGGATCGCCTTGCGAGTGGCCGCGTCGGGCGCCCATTCGGCGAGCAGGTTCAGCACCCGACCGTCATCGATCGGCAGCGCGGGCGCGATGTCGGTGGGCTTGCGGCCAGCGACCTTGGAAGAGTCCGGATGCGGCCAGTCGCTGCCCCAGACCAGACGCTCGGGGTTGGCCGCGATCAGCGCCCGCGCGAGCGGCGCCACATCAGGATAATCCGGCGCGGCGTGCGAAGCCCGATAGGCGCCGGAAATTTTTACGTAGGCCTTGCCGTTCCCGACTCGGCGCAGCACCGCGTCGAAGC
>JBAQGU010001209.1:0-4130 GCA_049287975.1 Roseiarcus sp. | reverse complement strand
ATGCTGAAGCCTCGCCGTTCGAGACCGCCTTGATGATCGACGCGCGCGTGGTCAGCGCCAACACGCCGGGCCTCGTCACGCTCGACGCCGGGCTCAAGGCGTTTTCGACCGACGCCGGCCCGCCGCTCGTTTTGGCGGGCGCGCCGGCGGGGGCGACCTATCGCTTCATGGGCGACGAACACGGCGGGTTGACCTTGCCCGAAGGCGCAACGCTGCCACTGGCGCACGTCGTCACCCTCGGCGCCCCGCACTGCGATCCGACGGTCAACCTCTATGAGACCTATCACGTGGTGCAGGGCGACACGCTGCGCGCCCTATGGCCCGTGGCGGCGAGGGGGCGGTCGCGGTGAACGCTGGGCCGAACCTGAGACGAGAACAGCAGCCGCTCTCAGCTCGCGCGACGAGGGTCGGCCCCTCCGCTATCCATCTGTCGAAGACGCTCGAGCCAGATGACGCCGAGCTGCTGCCCCGAGTGCTGGTCCGCGGCGCCCATGGCGTGGGCGGGGCGGCGAGTCCGATCGCATTTCGGAACTTTTCAACGGGTTGCAGCACGGAAAAGTTCCTCCCTCGTCGCCGCGCGCGCTCTGGGGATTGCGGCGGCGCGAAGGTTCGACAGCGATCGGGTTCGTTCTCTTGGCTCGTTCGGCCAGGCGGAAATGTTGGTTGCTTGGCCATGACGGGCTCCCCGTTCACGAGAGGTCGATGAAGCAGGGCATGAATCTTGGTTTTCAGAAAGAAATATGCCATTATTCTGGAAAAGGAACGACCCTCGTCCCTTCGGCCCATTTGCTTGGGACGGGCAGGTCGTATATAACCTAACAATAATGTTCATTATGGCCAGACTCGAATGGACCCTACTCTAAGCCGTTGTTGCGGCTTCGCTGACCGTCCGGATTCGACCCATTGCGGTCGTTCGGGCAATGGGCTCGGGGCCGCCTTCCGTTAGCCGTGCAGGACTACTCTGGTCGCGTCTTTGTGCTAGTCTGGGCCGCGGGGGACTGGCGCGATGAGCGAGACCCGGAAACTGGCGGCGATCCTTTGCTCGGATGTGGTCGGCTATAGTCGGCTCGCCGGGGCGGACGAGGATCGCATCCTCGCGCGGCTCAGGGCGCTCCGCAGCGACCTTATCGATCCCACCATCGCGGTGAACCGGGGCCGCGTCGTCAAACGCACCGGCGACGGCGCGATCGTCGAGTTCCGCAGCGTGGTCGACGCCGTGCGCTGCGCGACTGAAATCCAGAACGCGATGATCGAGCGCAACTCGGGCCTTCCCGACGACCAGCGCATCGTGTTCAGGATCGGCATCCATGTCGGCGATGTCGTCGAGGAGGCCGACGGCGACCTGATGGGCGACGGCGTCAACATCGCCGCGCGGCTGGAGGGCGTCGCCAAGCCCGGCGCGATCTGCCTCTCAGAACAAGCCTATTGGCAGGTCAAGGGGAGGCTCGATTTCGCGGTCACCGATCTGGGGCCGACGCGACTCAAGAACATCGCCGAGCCTGTGCGGGCCTATTCGTTGCAAGTCGGCGTCCCCGCCGGCGCCAAGCCCGCATCAGGGGCGAAGCGGCCCGAGCCGAAGAAGCGTTCGGCGTTCGCGCCCCTAGTTGCCGTGATCGCCGCATTGTTCGTCGCGATCACAGGTGGCGCTTGGTATTTCCTGGTCGCGAGCCGTCCCGTTGCCGTCGTTGCGAGCGGGCCGGCGATCGTCGCGACGAATACTGTGGCCACAACGCCGAGCGCGCCCCTACAGGCGAAGCATCTCTCCATCGTCGTGCTGCCGTTCAAGAACCTCTCGGGCGATCCCGCCCAGGACTATTTCGCCGACGGGATCACGGAAAACATCACTACGGAATTGTCGCGCATCCGCAACAGCTTCGTCATCTCGCGCGAAACAGCCTTCACCTTCAAGGGCAAGGGCGTCGACGCCAGGGAAGTCGGCAAGGAACTCGGCGTCCGCTACGTGCTCGAGGGCTCGGTGCAGCGCGACCAGAGCCGGGTCAGGGTCAACGCCCAGCTCATCGACGCGGAATCCGGCGCGCACCTCGGCTCCGACCGGTTCGACGAGGACATCGCCGACCTGTTCAAGTTGCAGGATCAGGTGGTGGCCCGATTGGCCAATACCCTGGGCCGCGAACTGATCTTGGCGGAGGCGGAAAAGGCCGCCCGTTCCAAAAATCCCGACGCCGCCGATCTGACCATGCGCGGTCGTGCGCTGATGATGCAGACGACGTCGACTAAAGACGCAATGAATGCGGCGTTGTCCTTGTTCGACCAGGCGCTGAAAATCGACCCGAACGACGCCGATGCGTTGGCGGAGGAAGCTGTAGCCTATAAAAACGAGTTCTTTGGTTGGCGAAACCCTGCGATCGATTACGACGCCAAAGTCATTGGTCAGGCCGACCGGGCGATTACGCTCGATCCCGGCAACGCGCGGGCATATGCCGCGAAAAGCAATTTCTATACCCTTACAGGACGTCCGAACGACGCGCTCAGCGTCGCCGACGCCGGGCTGGTCGTCAATCCGAATTACGCCGGTCTTTATGAGATGCGAGCTGACGCCGAAATTTCGCTGCGCCGTTTCGAACAGGCAAAGTCCGATTTGCAACGCGCAATGGGGCTCAGTCCACGCGACCCTGGAATCGGTTGCTGGCACGTGGCTTGGGGGATGGCGGAACTGGGACTCGGCCACTTTGACGCCGCGATCGACGAATACAAAAAGGGGGTCGACCTCGGTTGCCACGTATACTACGCCTACGCGGGTCTCGCCGCCGCCTATGCTCAGGAAGACAGGCTCTTTGAGGCGAGAGACGCCTTGGTCGAGGCGCGCCGTATCACGCCTGAAATAACTGTAAAATGGATGCGTCATCACATTTGGAATGTGCCGAACTTCTTCGACGGCGTGGGCAAGGCGGGGCTGCCCTACGAGTGAACCATATGGGGTCCCGGTGGTGGTCCAGACCGCGTTGCTTCGAGACGGAACCGACGAGCTTCCTGCCTATGTCACTCCCGCGAAAGCGGGAACCCAGAGTGAGAGGGCGCGCGCGCCGACCAAGTCTGAATCCCAGCCTTCGCGGGACTGACAGGTTTGCGACTCCATCAAAACCCGATGTGCCTTTATTTGCAGAATACCGCGTCCGCCAAGCCGTAGTCGGTGCCTGCCCACGACCCTGTGTATAACACTGTCCCATCTTCGAGTCGCCCAAACTTGCCTTTGAATACTTTATCGTACTTCTTAAATTTCCATTCAACCAACCCGTTGTCGCCATTAAAGTTTAAAGCGCCCTCGCCATCTACGCTATTGATAAATTTCCCGCCGGGAAAATAAGTTTCCACCTGTCCGTCTTGTCCGGGATAGCACAATTTCTTACCTTCAAGATCGGCATAGTGAAGCGGCTCTCGCTTGCAGATTTTACCTGTTCGCTTGTGGGTCCCTCCGTCATCCGTATATTCGACCGTGACGGTCCCGTCGGGCTGGATTTCAATATCGATGTCGGCCCCGCCACCCGACCAGTCGAGCCGAACGCCTTTGGGGCCGACCGACCATCTGGCGTCTGAGTAGTTTCGAGTGTCCGCCGACTTGCCGTCAGCCTCGAAGTTTTGGATTACGCCACCGTCCCAACAAATAATCTTGCCGGACAAATCCGCCGTCGTCACGGGTCGCGCAATGACTGGCAACGACGACGCGAACAGGATGGAAATTGCGAGAGCCGCAATAGTCAACGATGGGAGTTTCATTTCGGCCCCTCTCGTCCGCGACCGGCATTTCCCGGATGGCGCCGGTTCCGGCCGAATCTTCAATAGCGACCCGCGGCGAACCCCTGCCCCGCCCATCGACAGGCCGCGTATTAATTGCAGAAAGCGCCGCTGCCGACTGTCATATTAGGCGTACCTACCCAAGACCCGGTATATTCGAATGATCCTCCGCCCAAATCCCTGGCCGTGCCTGAAAAAGGCCCGCTGGGAAACTTGAATGTTATAACGCCCGCCTTGTTGACAGACCAAGTCCCGTCGCCTGCAACGTTGTTGTATACCTTTCCTCCGGGCTTAAACAGATTTGTAGTCGTTCCCCAACAAATCTTTTTTCCTTCGATATCTGCGCGTGTCAGCGGTTTTGCCCATACCAAACTGAG
>JBAQGU010001208.1:0-1571 GCA_049287975.1 Roseiarcus sp. | reverse complement strand
CGATGACTGCGCGCCGCTTCCCGATCGCCGTGGCGCAGCGGCTGGATATTCGGCTCGCGATGCCTCCCGGGGCGACAGCCTACCCCGTGCTCGCCATTCTGGAGGGCGCCACGCGACAAACCGGCATCGTGCTGGCGGCCGGCGCCGGGACAGTTTCGCGCCTCCCAGATATGGCGGCGCAACCATCTCCCGCACTGTCTCTGGATCTGGAGCGCAGACTGCGGGCCGTCACGCCGCTGACTGACCGCAAGGCGGACCGCGTGCACACGATCAATCTGACCGGCGAGATGGCGGGCTACGTCTGGTCGATCAACGATGTGCCGTGGACGAAGGATGCGCCGCCGCTTCCGATAGCCGAGGGCGAGCGGGTGGAACTCGTCATGGTGAACCAGACCCCGATGCCGCATCCGATGCACCTGCACGGCCACGAATTCCAAGTCGTCGAAATCGACGGCGAACGATTCTCAGGAGCCGTGCGTGACACGGTTTTGGTGAGACCGAGGGCGCGGGTTGTCGTGGCGTTCGACGCCAACAATCCCGGATGGTGGGCGTTCCATTGCCATCTGCTGTATCATCTGGAAGCGGGAATGTTCGCCACCTTCCGCTACGTCTAATTTCCGCAGAGGTCGCCGAAGACGATCGCGAGGGGCCATCGCAACGACGAACAGATCGGCGAAGGGTTCGGTCCGTCCCCTTCGCCACGACCCGAATCTGGCGCGCGTTCGTTTCCAGGTCGCCGAGACATCGCGCGCCAATGCCAGCGAGGCCACGGCCGCGCTGCAGCTCGCCCAATCCCAGCTCGCCACCGCCCAACTCAATCTCGAGCGTAGCACGGTACGCTCGCCGGTGAACGGCTTCGTCACCAACCTCACCGCGACGGTCGGCGACTTTGCGACCAGGGGGACGGGCGTGCTTGCGCTGGTCGATTGTGATTCCTTTTATGTCTACGCTTACTTTATGGAAACGAAGCTCCCCGCAATC
Source organism: Roseiarcus sp. (assembly GCA_049287975.1). Taxonomy (GTDB): domain Bacteria; phylum Pseudomonadota; class Alphaproteobacteria; order Rhizobiales; family Beijerinckiaceae; genus Roseiarcus. The sequence continues at coordinate 590 of JBAQGU010001208.1, read as the reverse complement.
AAAATCGGCAGCGAAGCCGAGGTGCGGTTGAGGGCGGGTGGCGTCGTGCTGCGCGGCACTGTGCAAGGATTGAGCCGCGCCATCGCCAACCCGACGGCCGCTGGCGGCGGCCTGCTCGCCTCGGTCGATCCAAATTTCGAGTGGATCCGTCTGGCTCAGCGCATCCCCGTGCGCATCGCCTTTGAAAAGGCGCCGGCCGACGTGGAACTCGCGGCCGGCATGTCGGCGACCGTCGTGGTCCGCCCGCTCGTCGTTGCGCGTTGATTCACTTCGCGACAGTGACGCGCAGCATCCGAGGCTAGCCCGCATTTCTCAAACTACCTTTGCGCGCCCTTATTGACGATCTCGATTTGTTTTTTGATTTTCAGCGCACGCGTACCGGCGCGCGTCTTCATCCAGCCTGGGGCTGGATGTTTGGTCGGTATCTGATGGTAATTTGGTGGAAAGGTCTCCGGTGGGCCGAGGGGTTGTCAGGCGGCCGAGTGCAGCGCCGCCCAAGCCGCCGCGTAGTCGTCGACGTAGGGAAAAGCCGAGGCCATCGAGAACAGGATGCGCCGGAAACTGGTCTTCACCAGAGCGCCGATCTTGAG
>JBAQGU010001207.1:0-11018 GCA_049287975.1 Roseiarcus sp. | reverse complement strand
CAACGCGGCTTCGCGTCGATCCCCTACATAACCCGCGCGATCCCGACGACCGAGATACTCGGCGAGGAGGGTCTCGCGCTGATCGAACGCAACGCCGACACCCTGCTGCAAGAGATCGGGATTGAGTTTCGCGACTACCCCGGCGCGCTGGAGCGTTTCAAGGCGGCGGGCTGCGACGTGAAAGGCGAGCGCGTCCGGTTTCCCCGCGGCCTTGCCCGGCAGCTATGCGCGACGACGCCGGCAAGCTATGTGCAGCACGCGCGCAATCCCGAGCGCAACGTCGTCATCGGCGGCAATTCAACGGTCTTCGCCCCCAACTACGGTTCGCCCTTCGTCCACGATCTCGACAGGGGCCGTCGTTACGGCACGATCGAAGACTTCCAGAATTTCGTCAAGCTCGCCTATCTCTCGCCGTTCATCCACCATTCCGGCGGCACCGTCTGCGAGCCGGTCGATCTGCCCGTCAACAAGCGGCATTACGAAATGGTCTATGCGCATATGCGCTATTCCGACAAGCCGTTCATGGGCTCGGTGACCAGGCCGGAGCGCGCGCAGGATACGGTCGCGATGTGCGAAATTCTGTTCGGGGCGGATTTCGTCACGAACAACACGGTCTGCACCAGCCTCATCAACGCCAATTCGCCGCTGGTCTGGGATTCGGCGATGTTGGGCGCGGCGGAAGCTTATGCGCGGGCCAATCAGGGCTGCATAATCACGCCGTTCATCCTCTCCGGCGCCATGAGTCCGGTCAGCGTCGCCGGCACCTTGACCCAGGTGCTGGCGGAAGTGCTGGCGGGGACGGCCTTCTGCCAGCTCGCGCGCCCGGGCGCGCCCGTCATTTTCGGAACCTTCGTCTCGACGCTTTCGATGCAATCGGGCGCCCCCACCTTCGGAACGCCGGAGGCGACGCTCGCGATCTTCGGCGCGGGGCAGCTCGCGCGCCGCATGAACATGCCGTTTCGCACCGGCGGTTCGCTGTGCGCCTCGAAAATCCCGGACGCGCAAGCCGCCTACGAGAGCGCGCAGACGCTGCTGCCGACGATGTTCTCGGGAGCGAATTTCGTGCTGCACGCGGCGGGCTGGATGGAGGGCGGCCTCTCCGCTTCCTATGAGAAGTTCGTGATGGACTTCGACCAGCTGGGGGCGATGCATGTTCTGGCCAAGGGGATCGATCTCAGCGAGAACGGGCAGGCGATGGAGGCGTTTACGCAAGTCGAGCCGGGCGGGCATTTCCTGGGGTGCCCGCATACCCAGGCCAATTTCGAATCCGCATTCTATCGCTCCAACATCGCCGACAACAATTCCGTCGAGCAATGGCAGGAAGAGGGGTCGAAGGACGCCGCCACGCGCGCCAACGCGATCTGGAAGAAGATGCTCGCCGACTACGAAGCGCCGCCGCTCGATCCGTCGGTGGACGAGGCGTTGCGGGCGTTTATTGATCAGCGGCGGGCGAGCATGCCGGATATGAACTATTGAATCCGATCGACCGTTGGCGAACGCGCAAGCGGTCTTACGACCTTTGGGCGCGCGAAAGCTCAGTTGAAACCGCGCTGCGCGAAATTTGCTTGACGATATCGGACATCCTCGCGCGTCGAGGCCGTCCGGCCGCGGCCCGGAAATCCGCGCCTCGCCGCAACAGCCTATTTGACGATCGCGCGTTATGGCTATAGTCTGGCCAGAATGCCGTTCGAGATCGTCCTGTCCCCCGAGGCTGTCGAAGATTTCAGGTCGATGCGAGCGAACGTTCAAGCCGAGATACGCGCCGCCCTGGGAACGCATCTGCGGCACGAGCCGGAAAAGGTCAGTCGAAGCCGCATCAAGCGGTTGGGTGCGCTGCGCCAGCCTCAATATCGGCTTCGCGTCGGCGAAGTGAGGATATTCTACGATGTGATCGGGGACGCGGTCCAGATTCTCGCGATCGTCATGAAAAGGGACGCGGACGCATGGCTAGCGCAATTCGGAAATCCAGAGTGAAGCAGGTTCCGCTCTCAGAAATCAAAGACGACCTGTCTCGTTACCTCCGCGAGGCGGAAAGTCAGGAAATCATCATTACGCGTCATGGCAAGCCGGCTGGAATACTCATCGGTTTCGGATCGGAAGACGATTGGTTCGAATATCGGCTCGAGCACGATCCGCGATTCCTGAAGCGCATCGATCAAGCGCGGCAAAGTCTCCGAGCGGGGCGCGGGGCGCGGCTCGAAGACATCGAAGTCGATTGACGGCAAATCCCGAGTTTTTCTCGAACCCGTGGCGCTTTCGCCCAAAAGCGCGATATCATTGCCCGGGCATCCTGCCCCGATTTGCGAGAGCGATCGAATTTTGGAGTTGTGAACCACGATGAAAACCCACGCTCGCGCGGTCGTCATCGGCGGGGGGGTCGTCGGCGTCTCCACGCTCTATCATCTGGCCAAGAAGGGCTGGAGCGACAGCGTCCTCGTCGAGCGCAAGGAGCTGACCTCGGGTTCGACCTGGCATGCGGCGGGACTGCTGCCGCTGTTCAACCTCTCTTATTCCGTCGGTCAGATCCACAAATATTCGGTCGCGCTGTACAAGCGACTCGGCGAGGAGACCGGCCTCGACGTCGGCTTCCGTCAGGTCTCCAACATCCGCCTCGCGCGCACGCGCGACCGGCTCGATGAATACAAATATTACGCGGGCGTCGCCGCGACGGTCGGCGGGATCGAGGTAAAATTCCTGACGCCGGAGGAGGTCGAGGAAATCTGGCCGCTCTGCGAAACCGCGGGGATTTTGGGCGCTATCCAGCACCCCGAGGACGGCTACATCCAGCCCGCCGATCTGACGCAGGCGCTCGCGCGCGGCGCGCGAGACAACGGCGCCGAGATCAACAGGCGGACTACTGTGACGGCAATAGAGCCGGCGCGCGGGGGCGAATGGAAGGTCGTCACCGAGAAGGGCGAAATTCTGTGCGAGCACGTGATCTCCGCGAGCGGCAATTTCGCACGCCAGACCGGGCGCATGGTCGGGCTCGACGTCCCCGTGCTCCCGGTGCAGCATCAATACATCGTCACCGAGCCGCACCCGGCGATCCAAGCGCGCAAGGCTCGCGGGCTGCCCGAGATGGGGGTGCTGCGGGAATCCGATTCCTCCTGGTACATGCGCGAGGAAGCGGGCGGCCTGCTGCTCGGGCCCTACGAAGTCGGCGCGCCCGCATGCTATCTCGACGGCCCCTCCTCGATGAGCGAATATGAACTGTTCCAGGAAGACCTCGAGCGGCTCGCGCCGTATATCGAGACGGCGATCGCGCGCGTGCCTGCGTTCGGCGAAGTCGGCGTCAAGAAGGTTTATAACGGCGCCATCGCCTATACGCCCGACGGTTCGCCGATCGTCGGACCGGCGCCGGGCGTCAGGAACTTCTGGCTCAACGAAGGCCACTCCTTTGGCGTCACCGCCGCGGGCGGCGCGGGCTGGCAGCTCGCCGAGTGGATCGTCGAAGGCGAGCCGACGGTCGACATGCTCGGCGTAGATCCGCGCCGGTTCGGCCCCTACGCGCGGGCCGGATATCTGAAAGAGAAGAACGAGGAGGCCTACGCCAAGGTCTTCACCGTGCATTATCCCAATGAGGAGCGCGTCGCCGCACGTCCATTGCGCCAGACGCCTTGCTATGATCGCATGAAAGCGCTCGGCGCCGTGTTCGGCTCGGTTTATGGCTGGGAACGCCCGAATTTCTTCGTGCCCCAGGGCTATGGCCTCAGCGAAGCGGACCTCGCCAAGCCCGACATACTGCTGAACGAAAACCATCCCGCGGTCGCCGAAGGAGAGCGTCCGCGCGAAAAGTGGAGTTTTCGGCGCTCCAACGATTTCGAAGTCATCGGAGCGGAATGCCGCAACGTCCACGAGAACGTCGGTCTGCAGGACATGTCGGCGTTCGCCAAATTCGAGGTTTCCGGCCCCGGCGCGGAAGCGTGGTTGGATTCGATCCTGACCAACAAGGTCCCGAAGGCGATCGGCCGCGTCACGCTGACCTATCTGCTGACGAAACGAGGCGGCGTGCGCGCCGAATTCACGCTGACGCGGACTGGACCGGAAAGTTTCTATCTCGTTTCCGCCGGCGCGCTGGAGACGCACGATTTCGATTCGCTCCGAAAACGGCTGCCCGGCGACGGTGGGGTCCGCATCGACAAGGTGACGACGCAATACGGCGTGCTCGTGCTGGCCGGTCCTCGCGCACGTTCGGTGCTGGAGAAAGTCGCCGACATCGACGTTTCCAACGCGGCGTTTCCTTGGCTGACGGCGCGGCCGTTGTCGGTCGGCGCGGCGGGGCTGAGGGCGATGCGCGTCAATTTCGTCGGCGAACTCGGCTATGAGCTGCATCATCCGATCGAAATGCAGAATTATGTGTTCGACGCGCTGATGGCGGCGGGCGCGGAATTCGGGATCAGGCCGTTCGGCATCAGAGCGATGGATTCCTTGAGGCTGGAGAAGTCCTACAAGCTGGTGGGGCGGGAATTGTCGATCGAATACGCGGCCTTCGAATCCGAATTGCAGCGCTTCGTCGACTTGAAGAAGGGCGACTTCCTGGGCCGCGACGCGCTGCTGGTCTGGCTCGCCAAGGACTTCTCCAATCGCCTCGTCACACTCGAAGTCCACGACGTGACGGACGCCGACGCGCGGGGCTCGGAGCCCGTGACGCGCGGCGGCGTTTTGGTCGGGCGCACGACGTCGGGCGGCTACGGCTGGCGGGTGGGCAAGTCGCTGGCGCTGGCGATGGTGACGCCCGAATTCGCCTCGCCCGGTAACGAGCTGGAAATCCGCATCCTCGGCGAGCCGCATCGCGCGACCGTCGTCGCGGACAGTCCGTACGATCCCGCCAATGCGGCGCTGCGCAGCTAGCCTCCCCGCCCGTTCCTACGTACGGGGAGGGACCGGCGGTGGGGCGGCGACGGCCGGGCTCGCAGCGCCGGTCGCGTCGGCCCTCCAATATGATAGCGGCTGGTTCGCAGTAGATTTCTGCATATTGGCCACGCCGGGCGCCTAGGGTTGGAACTCCCAGACCTCGGGTAGGTTTCCTCAGCCTTGGACCCGCCGCCCATCCCGGGTCAAATCTCGTTGAACGGCCAGCAAAAGCCGAAGAATGCTGCTATTGTCACAAAAATGTGTGGTTTCTAGACGCGGGCGAGAGGTAGCGCATGGCATTTCGTCAAGCGTTATGGGTGGCGGCAGCGGTGGTGGCCGCTGGCGTGGCCTATAGCGCGTATGCGCCGGAGACGGCGGAAAAATGGGCTCCTGCGCTGGGCGTCTACGCGCGCCGCGCGCACGATATGCTGCCGAGTTCCGCGCCACGGCCCGCGGACCCGTCTCCCCCAGCGCAGACGCAGGGACCCGCGCCCATTCTCGTCTCGGTCGCTCCGGTCAAGCGCGCGGATTTTCCCGTGGTTCTCGAGAGCCTCGGACAGGTGCAGGCTTACAACACCGTGACCGTCCGCGCGCGCGTCGATGGTCAGGTCGTGAAAATCGCGTTCAAGGAAGGGCAGAACGTCAACGAGGGCGACCTGCTCGCCGAGATCGATCCCCGGCCGTTCCAGGCCGCGCTCGATCAGGCGAAGGCGAAGAAGACGCAAGACGCGGCCAATCTCGTCAATGCGCGGCTGGACCTGCAACGCTATTCGACGCTCGCCAAGCAGAGCTACGCCACCCAGCAGCAACTCGACACACAGGACGCGCTCGTAAATCAGCTGATCGCCCAGATCGCGGCGGACGTGGCCGCGAGGGACGCCGCGCAGGTCCAGCTCGATTACACCAAAATCCGCGCCCCGATCTCCGGGCGCGCCGGGTTCCGCCTCATCGACGAGGGCAATATGGTGGCCGCGTCCCAGCAGACCGGCATCGTCGTGATCGCGCAGATACATCCGATAGCCGTCATCTTCACCGCGCCGGAGGACGACGTAGGTCGCATCAATGCGATTCTCGCCTCCGGCGAGCCCAAAGTCACGGTGAAGAACACCGACGGCCTCACGCTGGCCACCGGCAAGCTGACGATCACCGACAATCAGGTCGACACCACCACCGGCACGCTCAGGCTGAAGGCGGAGTTCGAGAACAAGGACAATGCGCTCTGGCCAGGCCTCGCGGTCACGACCGAGCTGACCGTCGGCGTCGACAAGGACGCCCTGCTCGTGCCGACGGCCTCGGTCCAGCACGGTCAGAAAGGCCTTTACGTCTACGTCGTCGACGACCAGAACCGCGCGGCGATGCGCCCGGTGACGGTCTCACACGAGAACACGGTGAACTCCGTCGTGACGCAAGGGGTGAAAGAGGGCGATCGGGTGGTGACCGTCGGCCAGTTCCTGCTGCAGCCCGGCACGCCCGTCGCCATCGATGCCGCCGCGAACGGGAGCTGAAGCGATGTCGGGAGGCATTTCCGAGCCCTTCATCCGCCGCCCCATCGCCACCACCTTGCTGATGGCCGCGGTCTTGCTCGTGGGCCTTGTCGCTTACCCTCTCCTACCGGTGGCGCCGCTGCCGCAGATCGATTTTCCGACGATCACGGTCAGCGCGTCGCTGCCGGGCGCTTCGCCCGAAACGATGGCCTCGTCGGTCGCGCAGCCGCTGGAGCGTCAGATCGCGCAAATCCCCGGCGTTTCGCAGATGACCTCGACGAGTTCGCTCGGCGTGACCGCGATCAGCGTGCAGTTCGACCTCGATCGCAACATCGACGCGGCGGCTAATGACATTCAGGCCGCCATCAATGCCGCGACCGGGCAATTGCCCAAGGATCTGCCGAGCCCGCCGACCTATCGTAAGGTGAACCCCTCGGACACGCCGATTCTCATTCTCTCCGTCCTGTCGGACGTTGAACCGATCACCGCCGTCGACGACGCGGCCGAAAACATTCTCGCTCAACGCATAAGCCAGATCTCGGGCGTTTCGCTGGTGCGGATCGGGGGCCAGCAGCAGCCGGCGATCCGCATTCAGGTCGATCCGGCCAAGCTGGTCGAGAAGAACCTGCAGCTCGAGGACGTGCGCTCGCAGATGGCGATCGCCACCGTCGACAGCCCCAAGGGCTCGATCAACGGAATGAAGCAGTCCTATACGATTTTCGACAACGACCAGTTGACCGAAGCCAAGCCGTGGAACGACGTCATCATCGCCTATCGCAACGGCGCGCCGGTGCGGGTGCGAGACATCGGCGTGGCCGTCGCGGGACCCGTCGACACTCTCCAGGCGGCGTGGAGCAACGGCAAGCGCAGCGTCTTCCTCGTGGTGTTCAAGCAGCCCGGCGTCAACGTCATCAAGACGGTCGAGAGCATCAAGAAAGTCCTGGTCAGGCTGGAGGCGTCGATTCCGCCCGACATTCACGTCGCCTTGACATCCGACCGCACCACGACGATCCGCGCATCGGTCGAGGACGTGCAATTCACGCTGTTGCTCACCATCGGCCTCGTCGTGATGGTGATATTCGTGTTCCTGCGCAGCGTCTGGGCGACCATCATCCCGAGCGTCACCGTGCCGCTCGCCCTGCTGGGCGCCTGCGGGCTGATGTGGTCAGTCGGCTATAGCCTCGACAATCTGTCGCTGATGGCGCTCACGATCGCGGTCGGCTTCGTCGTCGACGACGCGATCGTGATGCTGGAAAACATAACCCGCCACGTCGAGGAGGGGGCAAAACCGTTCGCGGCGGCGCTGAAGGGCGCCAGCGAAATCGGCTTCACCATCGTTTCGATCTCCGTCTCGCTGATCGCGGTGCTGATCCCGCTGCTGCTGATGAGCGGGATCATCGGCCGCCTGTTCCGCGAATTCGCGGTGACCCTGGCAATGACGATCGTCGTTTCCGCGATCGTCGCGCTGACGCTGACGCCGATGATGGCCTCGCGCTTTCTCAGGAGCCACGACGAAGAGAAGCATGGGCGCCTTTATAAGCTCAGTGAGAGAGGCTTCCACGCGATGGCGCGAGGCTATGGGCGTGGCCTCGACTTGGTGCTGCGGCACAGGTTCGTGACGCTGATGAGCTTCATCGCGACGGTCGTCGCCACCGGCTATCTATTCACGATCATCCCGAAGGGCTTCTTCCCGCAACAGGACACAGGCATTCTGTTCGGCGTCTCCGAGGCCGGCCAGGACGTTTCTTTCGCGGAAATGTACCGGATTCAACAAGAGCTCGGGGCGGTCGTGCAAGCCGATCCGGCGGTCGCCACGATCGCGATGGGGATCGGCGCCGGCGTCGGCAGCCCCGCGCAGAACAACGGGCGCATGTTCATTACCCTGAAGCCGCTAGCCGACCGCGACGCGAGCGCTTTCGAGGTGATCCGGCGGCTGCGCCCGAAGCTCGCTCAGGTGAAGGGCGCGAGACTCTACCTGCAAGCGGCGCAAGACGTGACGGTGGGGGCGCGCGCCGCGCGCACGCAGTTCCAATATACGATCCAGGACGCCAATCTCGACGAACTGAACCTCTGGGCGCCTCGAATTCTCGGCAAGCTCCAGTCGTTACCGGAATTGCGCGACGTCAATACGGACCAGCAGGTCGCCGGCACGACGCTGCAGTTGACGATCGATCGCGAGATGGCCTCGCGGTTCGGCATCCAGCCGCAACTGATCGACGACACGCTCTACGACGCGTTCGGCCAGCGGCAGGTCGCGCAATATTTCACGCAAGTCAATACCTACTACGTGGTCGAGGAGGTCACACCCTCGCTTCAGCGCGATCCGGCGACCCTCGGCAAGATCTACATTCGTTCCCCGGCCACCGGCCAGATGGTTCCCTTGAGCGCCTTCACCAAGTGGACCACGAACCCGGTCGCGCCGCTCTCGATCAGCCACCAGGGGCAGTTTCCCGCGATCACCATCAGCTTCAATCTCGCCAACGGCGTCGCGCTCGGAACCGCGACGGCGGCCGTCCAGGACGCCGAGGCGCAGTTGCAACTGCCGCGCGCGCTCTCGACGACGTTCCAGGGCAACGCGCAGGCTTTCCAGGATTCGCTGTCGACCGTGCCGTTGCTGATCCTCGGCGCGCTCGTCGTCGTCTATATCATCCTCGGCGTGCTCTACGAAAGCTTCATCCATCCGCTGACGATTCTCTCGACCTTACCGTCGGCGGGCTTCGGCGCGCTCGCGATCCTGATGATGAACGGCTACGAATTCAGCCTGATCGCGCTGATCGGCGTCATATTGCTGATTGGCATCGTCAAGAAGAACGGCATCATGATGGTCGACTTCGCGATCGCCGCTGAGCGCGACGAAGGCCTCTCCACGGTGGAGTCGATCCGGAAGGCGGCGCTGATGCGCTTCCGGCCGATCATGATGACGACCATGGCGGCGCTGCTGGGCGGCGTGCCGCTGATGCTGAGCCACGGCACCGGCTCGGAGCTGCGCCAGCCGCTCGGCTACACCATGGTCGGCGGCCTGATCGTCAGCCAGGCCCTGACCCTGTTCACGACGCCGGTTGTCTATCTCTATCTCGACCGTCTGCAACACTGGCTCTCCGGCGCCGGCGCGAAGAAGAAGCGGGCCGAGAAGCTCGCGCACCCGCACACGCTGCCTACGCCCGAGGGCGTCTGGGTCCCGCAAACGGAGCAGCCGGCGGAGTGAGCGAGGGGGCTTGGGGCGACGCCCCACGGCCGCCTTGGTTAACTGGTCGCCCGAAAAGGATTTCGCTTCCTTCCTGACTCGCGACAACTTCTGGCCTTCTTCGGCTCGATCAGGGCAGTTCTCCAAGCTTGCGAAGTTCCTGCTCCACGACGGCCAGCAAAGGCGAAAGGTGTTTTTGCACGGTCGTCCAGACGTCACGCTGCCGCAAGTCCTCGTAGTCGTGTCGATAAACGCTTCCGGCCCCGGCCACGTCCTGCCAAGGAATTTCGGGATGACGCGCCTTCATCGCGGCGGGCAATCGCCGCGACGCTTCGGAAATGATCTCGAGTGCGCGGGTGACGCCATAAAAGACAAGCTGGTTGTCGCGGAACCGCTCGTAATCGAAGCCTTCGACGAAGCTGCCGGCAAGAGTGATATTGTCGCGGATATGAAAAAGATACGCCTTCGGATTCGACCGTTTAGAAGGCATAGACTGCATCGGCCGTCGCAGCAGGACCGACATGAGGTTTCAGCGCGTCGCGGCTCACCACGTCGACACGGCCGCCTAACAAGCCGGCGATATAGCGCTTCAATCCCACATAGTCGTAGACCGACATTTCGGTCTCAGGATCGATGTCGATCATAATATCGGTATCGCTGTAGGGGCCATCATCGCCCCGCGCCCGCGAACCGAACAGGGCGGCATGCGTCACGCCGCGTTCGCGCAAGGCGCGTTCGTTCTCCCGCAGTCGGTCAAGAATTTCCTGCTTGTTCATACCTTCGCTTATACCCCAAAAACCGTCCGGGTTCGACGACAAATCAGGCTTCCATTCTGCAACAGCATCAGGCAACAAAAAAGCCAAATTATTTCGGGGCCTCGCGCGTGTTTTTCTGCATGCCGGCGACATCCGTAAGGGCGGAAAGCGGCCCCAGCACAATCCGTGGTTCCGTCGGCTGCCATCAGTGCCCTCAGGGTCGCAACAGGTTTAGACAAGTCGCCGGAAATCTGCGTCGGCCCGATCAACGCCAAGCGCAAAATCCAGTGCTCTCGCAAGTTGCCCGCAGCCCTCCAGCCCCCGTCACAGTATCCAGTGGTATTTCTTCAACGCGTGCGGAAGCGACCTGGCACACTCTTCGTGCAAGTTTTGAGATTGCACCAGATGATAGGAGGGGCGGAAATACGAGGGATTCGGCAATAGCCGAGGTGGCCTTCTTTAGCGGCCATACAGCACCCGATAGCTGCCCGAGATGAGTGAGTTTTAGCCCCGGGATAAGCCGCCTTGGGTTTTGAGGGTCGCGTCGTGGTCTTTCAGGGTTGTCTCCGGCCCAGGAAGATCTCTCAAAACTCTCCCCTTTTTCGTCCTCAATCCGGCAAAATTCTTGAATCATGCCAACCGCCCCATCACAGCGAAACCGTCTCCCCCGTCCGGCTGGATCGCACTGCGGCTTGGCAAAGCCGGATCGAAGCGAGATTGCCGCGCGCCGAATTCAGCGGC
>JBAQGU010001206.1:0-6535 GCA_049287975.1 Roseiarcus sp. | reverse complement strand
CGATGCTCGCGATCGGCGTCGTCTTCCGCGAGGCGACGCGTGAGACAGCGCCGCACGAATTCGTCGCGGTGTTGCAGAAGAGCGCGGATTCTCCGGCCTTCGCGGTCACCGTCAACCTCGACACGCGGGAATTGACGGTGCGGCCGGTCGCGGCGCCGGCGCAGACGGGCAAGTCCTACGAGCTCTGGATCATCGACGCCAAGCTCGGCGCGCCGCGCTCGCTCGGCGTGATCGATACCGCCGACGTCACGCGCGGCGACAAGCTCGCGGCCTTCGATCCCGCCGTGGTGAAGGACGCGACTTACGCCGTGACCGTGGAGCCGAAGGGGGGGTCGCCCGACGGCAAGCCCTCGGGCGCCCCGGTTTTCGTCGGAAAATTGATACCGGTCGGCCCGTGATGGAAGCGGGGCGAATTCCGCTGCATGTCGTCACCGGCTTTCTCGGCGCGGGCAAGACGACGCTGATCAATCGTCTGCTCAGCGCGCCCGAACTCGCCGAGACGCTCGTCATCGTCAACGAATGGGGCGAGATCGGCCTCGATCATCTCTTGTTTGAGACCATCGCCGACGACGTGATTCTGATGGCTGCGGGATGCCTCTGCTGCACGCTGCGAGGCGATCTGATCGACGGCTTGCACGATGTTCTGCAGCGACGGGACGCGGGCGCGATGCCGCCCTTCGCGCGCATCGTGTTGGAGACGACCGGCCTCGCCGACCCCGCGCCGATCCTGCACGCCTGGCTCGCCGACCCCATGCTCGCCAGACGAACCGAGATCGCCGGCGTGACGACGGTCGTCGACGCCTTCAACGGCGCGGCGACGCTCGTAGCGCATGGCGAGGCGCGGCGACAGGTCGCGCTCGCCGATCGGATCGCGCTGACGAAAGTCGATCTCGTCTCGGCGCCGCTCGCGCTCGCGAGGCTGCGTGAGGCGTTGGACGAGATCAATCCGGCGGCTCGCGTTCTCGATGTCGCCTCCGGCGCCTTCGGCGCGCGGGATTTTCTGGCCGGCCCGCTCGATTTCCCCATGCCGGCGCGAGCGAGTCGCATGTCGGCGCATGGGGGCTCGGTCCGGGCGAGGGTCTTCACGACGGCCGAGCCGGTCGGGGCGGCGGCGCTCGCCCATTTCCTGAACTGTCTCGGCGCCATGCTCGGTCCGCGATTGTTGCGCGTGAAGGGGCTGGTGGCGACGACCGAACTGCCCGATCGACCGCTCCTCATCCAGGGCGCGCAACACGTATTCCACCCGCCGCGCCGGCTGGCGGGATGGCCGGATGGCTCGCGCGAGACGCGGCTGGTGGTAATTTCAGATGGCCTGGAATCCGCCGAAGTTTTGGGCTTGTGGCGCGCGCTCGTGGGCACGCCCGAGATCGACCGGCCTGACTTGGCCGCTCTCGCGGACAACCCGCTCGCGCCAAGGCTAAGTGGGTTGCTCGGTTGAGCGGCGGAGCCCCTCCCGGGTAGGCGCGGTCGCCGACCGCGCGAGTCCCGCTTGGGTAGTGTAGTGAGTCAGTTTGAAACGATGCGTAGTTAAAGACTAAAAGGAGCTGTCCGCACTGGCCGATCGATGAGCAATCGAGGAGGAGACCTTCATATGCGACCTGACATGATTCCAGGGGCTGCCTTCCCCGACTATGAGCTGTCCGACCACACCGGCAAACACCGGAAGCTCTCAGAGCTGCAAGGACAGCACCCGATGGTTCTGGTCCTGGGCCGCGGAGGTTTCTGCCCTAAGGACCGCCGCCAGCACGAAGGGCTTGTTCAATTGGATCGTGAGCTCGAGGTCGGCTATTGCCGGCTGGTCACGATCAGTACCGACAACATCACCGAGACCAACGAATTCCGCAGCGGAGTGGGCGCCCACTGGCCCTTCCTGTCGGATCCGCGGCGTACCGTGCAGAAGGATCTCGACATCGCCGAATACACCGACCCGGGCCACAATCCGATGATCCCCTACACGATCGTCCTCGAACCAGGTCTTGTCATCTATAAGATCTACAACGGTTACTGGTTCTTCGGCCGTCCCACTGTGGAAGAACTGCGCCAGGACCTGCGTGTTGTCACGAAGAAAGGCCGGCCGGACTGGGACATCACGACGCCCGAACTCAAGGCGGCATGGCAGGAGGGCCGAAAGGAACTCTTCTACCCATACGGAAAGACGTACGCCCAAACGATCGGTGAACAGGATTAGCAGCGGATTTCGGCGCGTCTACTGAGGGCTCTGCGATGAGCGATTTCGATCTGGTCGTCACGGGGCGCGTAGTGCGCACCGATCGCGTGATCGAGGACGGCTACGTCGCCATTCGCGACGGGCTCGTCGAGCGCGTCGGCGCCGGAGCGCCGCCCTTGGCGAAGGAGAGGCACGATTTCGGCGACGCCTATGTCCTGCCCGGCGCCATCGACTCGCAGGTCCATTCGCGCTCGCAGAAGGATCAGGAGGATTTCATCTGGTCGACCCGCGCCGCGGCCGCGGGCGGCGTCACCACCATCGTGGACATGCCGTATGACGCCGGTTTTCTCGTCTGCGACGGCGACCGGGTTCGACAGAAGGCCGCCGAAGCCGGCGCCCAGGCGCGCGTCGACTTCGCGCTCTATGGCACGGTCGCGCCCGAGGACGGCGCCAGGCACATCGCTGACATGGTCGAGGCCGGCGCGAGCGCCTTCAAGTTCTCGACGTTCAATACCGACCCGAAGCGTTTTCCGCGCATCCCGCCGCAGACTTTGTTCGCCTGCTTGGCCGAGATCGCCCGGCACGGCCTCGCGGCTGGCGTGCACAACGAGAGCGACGAAATGGTGCGCGCCGCGATCGCCGAAGTGAAGGCCGCGGGGATCACGGATTACCGCGCGCACGGGCTTTCGCGGCCCCCTGTGGCCGAAACGCTCGCCATGGCGGAGGTCTACGAGATCGGCGCCCATACCGGCTGCTCCTCGCATGTCGTGCATTGCTCGGTCGGCCGCGGTTACGACCTCTGCGAGGCCTATCGACGGCAGGGGTTCGACGCGACGATCGAAGCCTGCATCCATTATTTGATTCTGGACGAAGAGCACGACGTTTCACGCCTCGTAGGCAAGGCCAAGATCAACCCTCCGATCCGGCCAAGGCGCGAAGTGGAGGCGCTCTGGCGCCATTTGGCCGCGGGCAACGTCACGGTCGTCTCCACCGATCACGTCAGCTGGTCGGAGGATCGCAAATCCAATCCCGCAATGTTGGAGAACGCCTCCGGCGTCCCCGGGCTCGAGGTCCTTTATTCCCTGCTGGTCAAAGGGCTCGTCGAGCGGGGGCTCGATATCGCGTGGGCGGCCAGACTCCTCGCCGCCAATCCCGCGCGCCTGTTCCGTCTCAGCCATCGCAAGGGGGCCATCGAGACCGGCAGGGACGCCGATCTGGTCGTGATGGCCCATGATCCCCGCCGCTACGACCCGGCGGCGAGCGGCCATAACTTCGTGCACTGGAGCCCCTACGCCGGCATCGAACTTCCCTATCGCCCGGTCGCGACGTTTCTGCGCGGGCGACTGCTCTACGACGGCAAGGCCGTGCTCGCCGGGCCGGGCGAGGGCGTCTTCGTTCGTCCAGCCGTCATTGAAAAGGCTGCCTGATGGCGACATCCGCAAGTCCGGTCGACAGAAAGCGAATCTGGGACGATCTGATGGCGCTCGCGGCCATCACCGATCCTGAAAAGCCCTACACGCGCCGATCCTTCTCGCCGCGATTTCTGGAGGGCCGCGCCTGGCTGCGCCGGCGCTTCGAGGAGGCCGGGCTCGCAGTCCGTCTCGATGCGGGGGGAAACCTGATCGGCCGGCTCGAGGGAAGCCTAACCGCCGAGCCCATCCTGTTGGGGTCGCATTCCGACACGGTGCCGTCGGGCGGACGCTTCGATGGACCCGCCGGAATCATCGCGGCGCTCGAGGCAGTCCGCGGCTTCCGGGATCAGGGCTATCAGCCGCGCCATCCGATCGAGGTGGTGGACTTTCTCGCCGAGGAGCCGAGCGAATATGGGGTTTCCTGTGTCGGCAGCCGCGCGATGGCCGGCGCGCTCGACGATGCGATGCTCGCCTCGAGGAATGCCGCGGGCGAAACCTTGGCGGCGGCGATCGCGCGGATCGGGGGCGATCCCGGCCGGCTCGGCGAGGCCCGGCGCAACGGCATCGCGGGCTACCTCGAGCTGCATATCGAGCAGGGCGTCGTGCTCGAGAACAGCGGCGTCGATCTCGGACTGGTCACGGCGATCGTAGGCATCGCCCGGGTAGAAATCATTTTGCAAGGCGCCGCGGACCATGCCGGGACGACGCCGATGGAGCTTCGTCGCGACGCCGGGCTCGCGGCGGCGCACCTGGTCTTGGACGTCGCGGCCAAAGCGCGCGAATTCGCGGCGCGGGGCCGCGGACATTTCGTCGCGACTACGGGAATCCTCGAGCAACAGCCCAACGCGGCCAATGTCGTGCCCGGCCGGTCGCGCATGGTCTTCGATATCCGCGCCGAAGACGAGGCGCTCTTGCAAGAGTTCCTCGCCGATCTCGACGAGCACAGCCGAACCGTCGCGGCCGGGCAGAACATCGCACGCGCGGCGTTCAATCTGTTGTCGCGGACGCGGCCCACGCATTGTGACGCCAGACTGCAGGGCTTGCTGGAACAAGGCGCCGCGCGCCATGGGCTGACGACAATGCGGCTGGCTTCCGGCGCCGGTCATGACGCGGTCTTCATGGCGCGCATCGGCCCGAGCGCCATGCTGTTCATTCCGTGCAGACAAGGCCGCAGTCATACCCCCGAAGAATGGGCGGAGCCGAAGGCTCTCGAAACGGGGACGATGACGCTGCTCGAAGCAGTGCGGGCGCTGGACCGCCAAGGCGTTTGATACGCCGTCAGCGCGCAGTCCGTGAAGCTCCGATTTTCTCCGCCGCGCGCGCCAGCTTCACGAACCCGGCTATGTCGATTTCCTCGGCGCGTCGGGTGGGATCGAGACCCGCGGCCGTGAGCAGGGCGGCGAGGTCGAGCCCGCGGTCGACGGCGAAGCTCTTCAGCGACTGGCGCAGCATCTTGCGGCGTTGGCCGAAAGCGGCTCGAGTCGCCGCGGACAGAAGTGCGCCGTCGCAGGGGTCGAGGGCCGCGCGGGGGATGAGTTCGACGAGGCTGGACGTGACTTTTGGCGGCGGCGTGAAGGCGGTCGCCGGCACGTCGAACAGCAGGCGAGCGCGGGTTCGCCAGCCAGCGAGGACGGCGAGCCGGCCATAGTCCACGCGTTGCGCCGGCGTCGCCACGATCCGCAACGCGACCTCGCGCTGGAACATCAGGGTCAGTCTGTCGAAGAACGGCGGCCAGGGCTCGGCCTCCAGCCAGCGCGTCAGCAAGGGCGTCGCGACGTTGTAGGGCAAGTTGGCGCAGATGCGCAGCGGCGCGCCTTCGGCCCGCGCGACCAGAGTATCGGTGTGGATTTCGAGCGCGTCGCCCGGCAATATTTCCAGCCGCCCCGGCCAGCGTGCGGCGACCTCCCCGAGTGCGGGCAGGCATCGCTCGTCGCGCTCGATCGAGATCACCTTTTTTGCGCCCTCCGCGAGCAGCGCGCGCGTCAAGCCACCCGGTCCGGAGCCGACTTCGACGACGACGACGCCGGACAACGGTCCCGCGGCGCGCGCGATGCGGCGCGTCAGATTGAGGTCGAACAGGAAATTCTGTCCCAGCGACTTCTTGGCGTCCAGGCCGTGCGCGGCGACGACCTCGCGCAGCGGCGGGAGGCCGTCGTCGGCCAGCGTCATCCGGAGAGCCGCGCGGCCAGCCGCGTCGCCGCGATCAGGCTCGAAGGATTGGCCAATCCCTTGCCCGCGATGTCGAACGCCGTGCCATGATCGGGCGAAGTGCGAACGAAGGGCAGGCCGAGCGTGACGTTGACGCCATCGTCGAAGGCGAGGGTCTTGGCGGGAATTAGGCCCTGGTCGTGGTACATCGTCAGCGCGACATCGTAGCGCGTGCGCGCCGCGGGATGGAACATGGTGTCGGCTGGCAGGGGCCCGACGACGTCGAGCCCTTCGGCCAAGAGTTCGGCGATCGCGGGGGCGATGGTCTCGATCTCCTCGCGGCCCATGGCGCCGCCTTCCCCGGCGTGCGGATTGAGGCCGGCGAGGGCGAGGCGCGGCCGCGCGATACCGAACCTCTTCTGCATGTCGCGGTCGACGATGCGGGCCGTCGAGACGATGAGGCGACGCGTCAGCTTGGTCGGGACGACGGCGAGAGGGATATGGATAGTCACGGGAACGACGGCGAGCAGCGGCGACCAGATCATCATCACGGGCTGCGCCGCGCCGCCCCAGGACTTCGCGAGTTCGCCGAGAAATTCGGTGTGGCCGGGATGGGCGAAGCCGGCCTCGTAGAGCGTCTTCTTGGAGATCGGATTGGTGACGAGCGCCTGCGCGGCGCCCGAGCGGACATAGCCCACGGCGCGTTCGATCGATTCGACAGTCGCGGCGGCGAAATCGGAATGCGGCTGGCCGGCCCGCGCCCCGGCGGCGTTGGCGAGCGGCGCCACCGGCAACGCATGCTCGAAGG
>JBAQGU010001205.1:0-5622 GCA_049287975.1 Roseiarcus sp. | reverse complement strand
GCCGTCAACACCCTGATCTCGGCTCGCCAAGTCGAAAACGCCGCGCTGTCCATCCCGACCTCCGAATCACGGTGCGCAATCTAAAGCCCTTTCAACATATTTTACAATTAGAGCGATTCGTAAAGTGGACTGGGGAACCCGACCATAATGGTCGCTATTTGAGAACTACGACATTAAAACCGGAGCACCCGGCTGCGGCTCCAGCAAGCGCCACCCGGAAACGGTTTTGTTGAGCCGACGATCCGTGGCTTGCTAGGGAGCGCTCGGGTCGGGACGATGTCCCCAACCCCGAAGTCCTGGGAGGAGGCGGATGAAGGCGCATATCGTTGGCGGCGGGTTCGGTGGATTGGCGGCGGCCGCCTTGCTCATCCGGAACGCTGACGTGCCGGGCCAGGACATTACGATCTACGAGGCGAACGACAAGCTCGGCGGCGGGTTCTTTTTGGAGGGAAGCGCCACGAGCGGCTACAGTCTGCCCGGCTCCGTGTTTGACAAGGAATTCCGCTGCGCTTTTGACCTGCTCGCGATGATCCCCACCGAAGCGCACCCCAACATTTCCGTCAAAGAGCAATTCTTTACTTTCAACAAGGAGCATCCGTTCGTCGACCAGGTGCATATCGTCGACAGCGCCCTGCGCACCGTGCATGGCCCGCGCTACGGCCTGAGTTGGCGCGACGGCCTCGCCCTCGCGTGGCTATGCGTGACGCCCGAGGATTGGCGGGACGGCAGGCGCATCGAGGAGTTCTTTCCCCCAAGGTTTTTCGAGACCGAATTTTGGCTGCTCTGGTCGACGATCATGGGGTCGCTGCCGCAGCATAGCCTGATCGAGTTTCGGCGCTACATGAACCGCTTCGTCTACCTGTTCCCCGACCTTTCAACG
Organism: Roseiarcus sp.; assembly: GCA_049287975.1. Taxonomy (GTDB): domain Bacteria; phylum Pseudomonadota; class Alphaproteobacteria; order Rhizobiales; family Beijerinckiaceae; genus Roseiarcus. The sequence continues at coordinate 4,742 of JBAQGU010001205.1, read as the reverse complement.
ATGGCGCATGTCATGCGCTCACCCTTCAACCAGCACGAAGCGTTCATAAACCCCCTGGTCGCCTGGCTCCGCCCGCTCGGGGTGAATATCCTTACCGGCGCCGTCGTCCAGGACATCGGCCTCGACCCGTCGCCCGGCCGCATTACCGTCAACCGACTCGACTATCTGCGATACGGCGACGCGGCCAAGGTCACGGTCGCGGTCGCTCCCGATGATATCGTGCTCGTGACCACCGGGTCGCAGGCCGCCGACCTTTCGCCGGGATCGATGATGGGCGTGCCTCCGCCGCCGCCGAATAGCGGACGCTCCTGGGCGTTGTGGAAGAGCTTGGCGAGACAGCGGAAGGAATTCGGCAATCCCGACGCCTTCTTCGGCGCCGACAAGGTTGCCGACTCGCGCTGGGTGGCATTCACTGTCACCACAACCGGGAAGGACTTCCTGGAGCAGATGACCGGACTGACCCGCAGCGATCCGGGAAGCGGCGGGCTCCTGACCTTGAAAGACTCTGGCTGGACGCTGTCGCTGTCGATCTTCGACCAGCCGGAAGTCCTCAGTCAGCCGCCAGGGACGTCTGTCTGGTGGGGCTATGGACTCCATCCCGAGCGCCCCGGCACTCATGTCAAGAAACCCATGGATCAATGCACGGGCCAGGAGATCCTCCAGGAAGTGCTGCACCATCTTCAGTTCAGCAACACGGCGGCGATCATGAACTCGTCGATCTGCATTCCCTGCAACTTGCCCTACGTGAACAATATCTGGCTGCCGCGCAAACATGGCGACAGGCCGCCCGTGGTTCCGGAGGGGTCGACCAATCTCGGACTTATCGGCCAGTATGTCGAGCTTCCGCAGGATATCGCGTTTACGTTCGAATATTCGACCCGCACGGCGTGGGAAGCGATCCACCGCCTGCTCGAGCGCGGCCCCCCGCCGCCGCGCGTCTATCAGGGCCAGTTCGATCTGAAGGGCGTACTTGCCGCTTTCAAGGTGTTTTTGGGTTTAGGCATTAAGTAAAGTGTCACCGCAATTCCCGGACGTTTACTGACGCCGGGAGACGGGCACGTCAGTCAGATGTCAACCGGCATGGCGTAAAGGACGACAGCCAACAGGTACAAGCCGGCGAGAGCCGCGAGCACATAGGGAGCGCGTCCCAACGCTCGGCGTTCACGAACGCTTTTCCAGCAGCGTATCCTTGGCCCGGTTGATCAGCGCAGCCTGGGCGGTGCTGCCGCCGCGATCGGGATGGTGCTTCTTGATCAGCGCGCGGTGCGCCCGGACGATTTCGCGTGTCCCCGCAGCGCTGGCGAGGCCCAGCACCTCGCAGGCGTGCTCCCGCGTCATCGGCCCCTCGACAGGCACGCGCCGGCGCGTTTCTCCGTCCCCCGGCTTCGGCCGCGAAGCGCCAGCGAACCGATCTCTCATATAGGCCTCGAGCAGCCGCGCCGCCTCGGGATCGGCGCGCAGGCAATATTCGTTCAACCGCAGGCAATCCGTGCGCGACAGCGACCCGAGCCCGCGGCCGCGGTAGGCGCCCGTCATGACGCGGCCGCTCGCCTCCCCGGTTTCGCGATCGATCCAAGTCTGCAGGGTTCGCGAGAATTGCAGCGATTCGCGCCCACCGGGCGGTGGCGGGGCGTAGGCGCGCTCGGACCGTGGCGAAGCACGGGCCGACTTTCTGGCCGCGCGTCGCGGCCAGAAGAGGCGCCAGTTCGGGCGAAAGGCGCCCCGGTCCCTTCCGCCGTCCCGCATCTCCGCCATCAGGTCGAAGAACAGCCAGGCGAACAGCCCGAACGCGGCCACGACCATCAATAACGCATACGGACCCGAAAGCAGGCTCTCCATGGCAGGGTCTCGTCCCGCACGCGCAAGATCAGGTCGGCGCCCGTGCGGCGCCCTTGGCTTAGCGCAGGCCGTTTAACGCCGCATTACCCGGACGTAGCGAGCCGGCGGTCGACGCGCGCTGTTCCTGATACGTTCGCCTTGAAATTCGCGCCCCGCACACAAAATCGATGCGCGCCGAAGGCGGCCGGCATCAAGCCGAAAGGAAGGAGGAGAAAAGATGTTCCCCAGTTACAACGACCCGTTCACTGCGATGACGGCGCTGCAACGCGCCCTGGAGTCGCGGCTTCAGAGCGACTGGATCGGCGCGAGCACCAGCGCGGCCGGGAGCTATCCGCCTATAAATATCTTCCAGCAGAACGACGACTTCGTCGCCGTGATCGAATTGCCCGGCGTCGACAAGAACGATCTGCAAATCGAGGCGAAAGAAAGCACCGTCCGAATTTCTGGCAAGAAGACGCCCAATTACGGCGGCAATGCCAGCGTGCACAGGCGCGAGCGCTTGTTTGGGGTGTTCGACCGCACCTTTTCGCTGCCGGTGCAGATCGACGCGGACGCGATCCGCGCGGAATATCGCGATGGCTTGCTCGCCCTGTTCATTCCGCGCGCCGCGAGCGAGAAGCCGCGCTCCATCAAGATCAACTGACGAAGACGGGAGGATCTCATGGCAGACCAGGAAGTTCAAGTTCAGCAGAAGCGAGAAGTAGAAAAGAAGCAGGAGAGCACGGTTCCCCTGCGCTCTTTTCTGCCCGTCTCCGATATTTTCGAGACCGACCACGCCTTGAACGTGGTGCTCGAGATGCCGGGCGTCGCCAAGGATAACGTCGAAATCGGCATCGAAAACGACGTGCTGAAGATATCCGGCCGAATCGACATCGCCAAATACGAGGGGCTTCAACCGGTCTATACGGAATACAACATCGGCAATTACAGTCGCAGTTTCCAGCTTTCGAACAAGATAGATCAGGACGGCATCAAGGCGGAACTCAAGGATGGGGTGATGACGCTGGTGTTGCCGAAGTCCGAGAAGGCCAAGCCGCGCAAAATCAGCGTGAACTGAACAACGTTACTGCCGGCTCGTGAAAGCGACAAGCAGCCATGGCGGCGGTCGAGGGTCACCCCCCGACCGCCGTCGCGGTCATCTTATGAGGGGCGACGCCGCTCCTTACTTGCTCGTGGAGCCGCTGCCGGCCGCGGAGCCTCGCCTGGGCCGGCGGACGGCTCTCAGCTTGCCGCTCTTTCCTCCTCCACAGTAGAACCGATCGCCGCCATCGGACTCGAGCCCCGACACGCCCGCTCCGGGCGGCATCTCGAGACTCTCCAGCACCGCTCCCGTGCGAGGATCGACGCGCCTCAATTCGCACTCGTCGCCCTCCCACGCGCCGTGCCAGAGCTCGCCGTCGACCCAGGTGACCCCGGTGACAAAACGGTTGGATTCGAGGGTGCGAAGGGTCGCCCCTGTCTCCGGATCGATTTGCAGGATCTTCCGATCCCGATGCCGTCCCATCCAGAGTGAGCCTTCGGCCCACGCGAGCCCCGCGCCGCCGCCGCTGGGCGTCGGGATTGTGGAAAGCACGCGGCCGGTCTTCGGATCGATCTTCTGGATCCGCTCCTCGGCGAGCTGAAACAGATGTTCGCCGTCGAAGGCGGTTCCGGCATGCGCGGCGACTTCGATCGAGCGCACCGTCTTCCCGCTCACGGGGTCGAGGGCGTTCAATTTGTCTCCCGACGCGAACCAGACGCTCTGACCGTCGAACGTGACGCCGTTCACGCCTTCGATGCCCGGAAAGGGTCCATATTCGCGGATGATTTCGGCGGCTGACGTCAACATGCTTCTCTCCTGTGACCGCACCCTAGTCGATCGGCAGGGAAGCTGGGAGTAACAAGGTCGTCGTGAATCCCGCCACGGGCGGGGTCATCCATCGACGCGCTCGCCCGCGGCCCAGCGACTGCGCCTTGCCTGACGCTTCGAGCGACTCCAGCGCCCGCTGCACATTGCGCTGGCTGGCGCTGAGCGCCAGCGCCAGGGCCGAACTCGACCACGATTCTCCGTCCGCCAGGAACGCGAGCACCGACGCATGCCGCTCTTCGACCGGCCGCGCCAGCACGACGACTGGGCGAGCATGGCGCGGCGTCAGGACAAACCCGAGCTTCGTCGCGCTCACGCCGGCCAGTGGGCGAAGCTCCTTGCGAAGCCGCCCGACCTCGACCCGCAACCGCGCGCGATGCGATTCGTCGGCGTGCTTCGCTCCGAACGCCAGCGCAACCAGCCTATCCCTCGATAGGTCTCCCGGCCACGCCTCGCCGAGCGAGCGTGCGAGCGCGAACAAAACCGGACGCCTCGCCAGCGAAACCTCCGTGTTTGCATCGCGCACGACATGACGGCACGCGTCCACGACGAGCGCCTTCGACGTTTGCAACGCCTCGACGTCCTCGAGCAGCAGCAGGCGTTCCCCGCCATTCGCGATCAGTCGCGCCGCGGGCGTGTTCAGCAGTTTGAATGCGCTTTCGACCTCCGCCATCAGCGCAGGGATACGGGAGTCGCGCGCGGCGATCTCGGCGCGAGCGAGCGCGGCGCGCGCCGTCTTCGTCTGGAGCCGTCGCGTCGCGATCCCCGCGACCACCAACTCATGGGCGGCCCGCGACGCGGGCGGGAAGGGCGCGGGGTCGAGCTCGCCGAGTGTCCGCTCGGCCTCGTCGAGGCGCCCGATCAGAAGCAGGCGGCGGACTTCGACGAACCGTGCCTGCACGGCGTTCACCCGGTCGCCGTGCGCCTCGAGCGTCGCCCGCGCCGCGTCGAGCGCCTTCGCAGGCCAGCCCAGGTCGCGCGAGACGAGCGCTACCTCGGCCTCGGCGACGACGCACCTCGCGCGGGCCACCGCCTCTTTCGGACCGAAGGCGCGCGC
>JBAQGU010001204.1:0-2310 GCA_049287975.1 Roseiarcus sp. | reverse complement strand
TCGAGCAGGCTGGTCTTGCCGCTCTGGAACGGGCCGACGATCGCTATCAATCGCGGCCCGGATACGCGTTGTTCGGCTGTGGCGCCCGTTGCGGTCATCGTTCTCTCCCTTGGTCATGGCGGTTTGTCGCACCCGTGCGCCGGAGGCGCGCCGCCGCGCGGTCCGGAGACGGATTTGTGACATGCTGACAAGTCTCGAGCCGACGCGCAAGGCCGACGAGGCGGCAGCGTGCGCAGGGGAGGGGAATTCGGGTAGGCGAAAGCCGAACGCCGTCCCCCGGGCGTTCGGTCTCGCCTCGAGGCGCGCCGAGAATAGGCCAGCCGAATTTTTGCGGGCGGCGATGACATGATGAAACGCTTGGCGAGGCGCGCGACCGAGCTTATGTGAAGTGAGAGGATTCGCGGCTGCAATAGTCACAGGGGATGCGGAGATGAACGCGCAAACGGAAATGCTGGCCGAGCTGAAGAGCCGTCGTCCGGGGCATACCCTCCCAAGAAAATTCTATACCGATCCGAGCTTCTTTCAGCTCGATCTGGACGCGATCTTTTATCGCGAATGGCTGTTCGCGGGCCACGATTGCGAACTCCCGGCGCCCGGCGCCTTCTTCACCCTGCACGTCGGCGAATACCCCATCGTGGTCGTGCGTTCGGACGACGGCGCGATCCGCGCTTTCCACAACACCTGCCGGCACCGCGGCTCACGGATTTGCGCCGCGGCGAAGGGAAGCGTCGTCAAGCTCGTCTGCCCCTATCACAACTGGACTTATGAACTCGACGGTCGGCTTCGCTATGCCCGCGACATGGGCGCCGATTTCGACGCCAAGGCGCATGGGCTGAAGCCGGTGCATTGCGAGAGCGTCGGCGGCTATGTCTGGATTTGCCTCGCCAAGCAGGCGCCCGACTTCTCAGCCTTCCGCGACAGCGTCGAGCCCTATCTCGCCCCGCATCGGCTGACTGACGCCAAGGTCGCGTTCGAGAGCACGATCGTCGAAAACGGCAACTGGAAGCTGGTCTGGGAGAACAACCGCGAATGCTACCACTGCCGCGGCAACCATCCCGAACTGTGCAAGACTTTCCCCGAGACGCCGACGGTTTCGGGCATCTCGGGCGCGATGAAGGACCCGGTCATCGTCCAGCACTGGGAGCATTGCGAGGCGGCGGGCCTGCCGAGCCGTTTTGCGCTTTCCGCCGACGGGCAGCACCGGGCGACCCGCATGCCGCTGCTCCGTGACGCCGTCAGCTATACGCTCTCCGGCAACGCCGCGGTGAACCGGCCGCTGTCCGACGCGGTGACGGCGGAGAAGATCGGCGCGCTGTTGCTGTTCCACTATCCCTCGATCTGGAACCATGTGCTGGGCGATCACGCGGTTTCGTTCCGCGTCGCGCCGATCGGGCCGAAGCAGACCCAGTTGACCACCAAATGGCTGGTGCACAAGGATGCGGTCGAAGGCGAAGATTATTCGATCGACGAACTCATCAAAGTCTGGACCGCGACCAACAATCAAGACCGGAAAATCGTCGAAGAGAACCAGATCGGCGTCTCCTCGCCCGTGTTTGAACCCGGCCCCTATGCGCCGACCCACGAGGGCGGCGTGATGCAGTTCGTCGAATGGTACGCCTCGTTCATCGAGCGCTCGCTCGGCGGCGACGCGGTCAAGCTGAGAAGCGTCGCGTGACGATTAGTTCGGGGCGTCGTCGTTCCCCTCTCCCCGCGAAGAGGTGGGGAGAGGAGTAGAAGGCGCCCATTCTAAGTCCAGGGATTGAAAAAAGGGGATGTCGAATCTCACGCCAGACGGTCTTCGCATGGTCGCCGAGGTCGCGAGCCGCCACGGGGTGAGCCTCGAGGCGGCTTTCGCGGTGCTCGACTCGCTCGCGCTCAGCAATGGAACCCAGGCGCAGTTCAATCATCCGGATCTCGGCGGCATGGGACAATGGTCGCGAGGCGGCATGATCATGATCGGCGACATGTTCAATCAGGGATTGAAACATCGCGTCGATGAACTCTGCAACGAACTCGCGAGCCTCGCGCGCGACCAACGCTCGATCCATGGCGACCCCCGGTCGGGCGCAGTCGCAGAGCCAGAGCGGGGTCAGTCTGTTCGTCGAGGGATCGGGTTCGCCGAGCCGTTGGTGGCCGCCGGAACTGGGCGAGCCCGCGTCGGTCGGGGCGCAGAACGAAATGCGATACGCATATTTCCCGGCGTCTCGCCGCATTGCGATTCAACAGGGCGGACGGGTCCGCGTATACGATTCGGGCGAGCATCGGCTGTCGGGCTTTTCGCAACAGCAGGGCGGCGATCGATCACTGACC
>JBAQGU010001203.1:0-2285 GCA_049287975.1 Roseiarcus sp. | reverse complement strand
GTTCAACACCTTGTCGAGCGTCAGCGGATAGTCGCGAATGCGTATGCCGGTGGCGTTGTAGACCGCGTTCGCGACAGCGGCCCCGGCGCCGCAAATCCCGAGCTCGCCGATTCCCTTGCTCTTCATCGGGCTCGACAGGTCGTCGAGCTCGGGTAGAAACACAGCGTCGATGACGGGGACGTCGGCGTGGACGACGACGTGATACTCCGCCAGATCGTGGTTGACGAAATAGCCGTAACGCTTGTCGATGACGGCAGCTTCCATCAGCGCGGCGCCGACGCCGAACGTCATGCCGCCGATCGCCTGCGAGCGGGCCGTCTTGGCGTTGAGAATACGGCCGGCAGTGAACACGCCGAGCATCCGGCGGAGCCGAATCTCGCCCGTCACGCTGTTGACGCCGACCTCGGCGAAATGGGCGCCGTAGGACTGCTGACTGTATTTCTTCCTGGAATCGCCAGGATCGCCGCTTCCATCAGCGGTAAGGCCGGACGATTGTGTGATGTCGACGAGCCGAATGGATTTGCCGCTGGCCGTCACGGCGCCGTTTGCAAATTGCGCGCCTTCCGCCGGCAATCCCACCCGCTCCAAGATTTTCCCACGCAAGTTCGTGCAAGCGTCAAAAACCGCCGCGCCCGCCGAACTGGCGCCGAAGGAACCGCCGGAACCGGGCGCTTCCGGGAAATCGGTATCGCCGAGCTCGATCCGCACCTTGTCGATCGGCAGGCCCAGCATGTCGGCCGCGATCTGCCCGAGGATCGTATAGGATCCCGTGCCGATATCGGTCATCGAAGTCTTCACGGTCGCGACCCCATCGGGACCGAGCGAAACGCTCGCCTTCGCCGCCAGCATCGGGTTGCCGCGGATCGCCGCGGACATGCCCATGCCGACGAGCCACTCGCCGTCGCGTACCTGTCCGGGCGCGGGATTGCGTTTGGCCCAGCCGAACATGTCGGCGCCCTTCTGCATGCAGGGGACGAGCGTTCGCGACGAGAAGGGGATCTTCCTCTCCGGGTCTTCGCTGGGCTCGTTGCGGATGCGCAATTCGATCGGATCCATCTTCAGCGCGACCGCGAGTTCGTCCATCGCGCATTCCAGCGCGAGCAGACCGACCGCTTCTCCGGGCGCCCGCATCGACGAGGAAACCGGGAGGTCGAGCGTCGCGAGCCTATGTTCGGTAAGGCGGTTCGGCGCCGCATAGATGGTGCGCGTAGCATTGGCCGCGCTTTCATAGAAACTCTCGCCAGGCGTATTGTTGGACCAGGATCGATGCTCGATCGCGGTCAGCGTTCCGTCGCGTTGCGCCGCCAGCCGCAAGCGCTGGATCGTGTCGGTCCGATGCGTGGTGACATGAAACACCTGCTGCCGCGTCAGCGCGAGCTTGACCGGCCGGTTCACCATCCTCGCCGCGAGGGCGGCGAGAATGGCGTCGGTCTCCACCGCCAGTTTCGCTCCGAATCCGCCGCCGACGTAGCGGCTGATGAGCCTGACCTTCTCCTTCGGGATCTGCAAGGTCGCCGCCACCGTCGCGACGCCCCGCGGCAGCATCTGGTTGGCGGTATAGAGGGTCAACGCGTCATCGTTCCAGACCGCGATGGTGGCGTGCGGCTCCATCATCGCGTGGCTCTGCGGCGGCGTCGTGTAGGTCACGTCGATTTTCACCGGCGCGGCCGCGAAAGCCTCGTCCACGTCGCCCATCCGGCTGTCGGGCTGGTTGCCGTTGCGGGGCTTCGGCACGAACGCTTCGGGCATCGCCGACGCCATGTCGTAAGCGCCTTTTTTGGCGGCGTAGGTTGGCTTGATCAGGCGAGCCGCGGCGCGCGCCTCCTCGAACGTCTCCGCCACCACCAGCGCGATGGGCTGTCCGTAGTGCAAGATCTTGTCGTCGACGAGTTGAGGCGCGCTGTTCTCGGTCTTTGGCCCCTGTTTCGGGGCATTCTTGTGTGTCAGGGTCAGGATGACGCCCGGCGCCTTTTCGGCCGCGGACGTATCGATTGCAGTCAGCCGACCCGTCGCGATGCCGGCTTCCAACAAGAAGGCGTAGGCGGTGGGGCCGATATCCCGATACTCGTAGGCGTAGGTCGCGTGGCCCGTGACCTTGAGGGGGCCGTCCACGCGGTCGAGCGGCCGTCCGAGCAGACCACCCGGCCGATCGAGCGGGGTTTCGCCGATGGGCGTGTTCATGCTGATCATGTTGGCGTCCTCATGCCGCGCGAGTGGCGGCCGACAGCACGGCCGCGACCGTGCGTTGCGCGAGCCCGATCTTGAAATCGTTGTCGCCCCAGCCG
>JBAQGU010001202.1:0-2873 GCA_049287975.1 Roseiarcus sp. | reverse complement strand
AGCTTGGGCCCTGTCCGCGGATGCGCGGAGCCCACTTGAAGCTCCACGCCCTCGAGGCGGCTGCTTTGCTGGCCGCCCTTCATTCATATCACATAGCTCTTCAGCGGCGGAAATCCGTTGAAACCCACGGCCGAGTAGGTCGTCGTGTAGGCTCCGGTCCCCTCGATCAGCACCTTCGCGCCGATCTCGAGGCTGACGGGCAGCGGATACGGCTCCTTCTCGTAGAGCACGTCGACGGAGTCGCAGGTCGGCCCGGCGACCACGCAGGGCTCCAGCGCTTCGTCGTCGAACTCGGTGCGGATGGGATAGCGGATCATCTCGTCCATCGTCTCCGCGAGGCCGTTGAACTTGCCGATGTCGAGATAGACCCAACGCTGCCTCTCCTCGTCGGACTTGCGCGAGATCAGCACCACCTCCGCCTCGATGATCCCGGCGTTGCCGACCATGCCGCGGCCCGGCTCGATGATGGTCTCCGGGATACGGTTGCCGAAATGCTTGCGAAGTGCGCGGAAGATCGTCTGGCCGTAGGTTCTGACCGCGGGAATCTCCTTCAGATAGCGGGTCGGAAACCCGCCGCCGAGGTTGAGCATGGTCAGTTGGACGCCGCGCTCGGCGAGATCCTTGAAGATCGCCGCCGACGTCTTCAGCGCGCCGTCCCACATCCGAGGATTGCGCTGTTGCGAGCCGACGTGGAAGGAAAGACCATGGGCGACGAGCCCGAGCCGATGCGCGTGCTCTAGCACGCGCGCCGCCATTTCGGGCGCGCAGCCGAACTTGCGCGACAGCGGCCATTCCGCTCCGGAGCCGTCGCAGAGGATGCGGCAAAACACCTTCGAGCCTGGCGCGGCGCGCGCGATCTTCTCGACCTCCGCCTCGCAATCGACCGCGAACAGCCGCACACCGAGCGCATGGGCGCGCGCGATGTCACGCTCCTTCTTGATCGTGTTGCCGAAGCTGATGCGGTCGGGCGTGGCGCCGGCGGCCATCGCCCGCTCGACCTCGGGAACCGAAGCCGCGTCGAAGCAAGACCCGAGGCGTGCGAGCAGGTCGAGGATTTCCGGCGCGGGATTGGCCTTGACGGCATAAAACACGCGCGTATCCGGCAACGCCTTGGCGAAGCTGTGATAGTTTTCGCGAACGACCTCGAGATCGACCACCAGACGCGGGCCGTCTTCCGGGTTGCGGGCGAGGAAGTCTTTGATGCGATCGGTCATAGCGGCGCCCTCCATTGCGCGGCTTTACGCCGTGCCTGGCAAAACAAAGGGATTGGAGGCGATGCGTCCGCCAGTCCGCGCGTTGGAGACGCGAACCGGCAACGTTGACCCGCCACCGCGACCGCTCACAAAACCCAGGGACAGCGGAGAGCCGCACCTTGACGCCGCGAGGGCCAGATGATGCGCCGTGGCCATGACGAGCCGAAGGCGTGGAGCCACCGACTGGGGTCAGAGCCATCGTTTGGAAAGGAGGTATCCCTTCCGCACGCCCGGCAAGAAAGACAAGCCTCTTCGGTTGCCAGCCGTTGGAGGGCCGACAGAGACCAAAAAAGCCCGGTCCGTCGTTGCTTCAAGTCGCGTCCCCCGTTGGGCGGGGTGCGCCGGTTTGCCTCCGGCTGCCGGTCTTTCGAGGGCGGTTGACTGGCCTCTTGTCCAGATCCCCGCCGACCGACACACGACCACAGGCACGTGCGTATTGGGCAACCTGTTATTTGGTCGAATCGTTCCCAAACGCAAGCGATTTTTTGGGCGCCGCGCCAAGTTTTTCCGCATCGTCACATAACTGTTACAATTAGGTGACCTTTGGACGCCTCGAGGGGCCGAAGGTTAATTTTTCCTTTCGAAAAACCGCGACGCTCGCCATAAATTTGCAAGCGGTCGCGGCAAGGGTCGGGCATGTTGGGCGCGTATGCGCAGCGGAAAGGGGAGGGGGAGTCGTTGCGACGGGCTTTGATATGCGAAATTATTGCATTGTGATACATTGAGTATCGATGCCGGCGATGAGCGTGGAGCAAAATTTTGCAAGGGCCGCGCATTTGGATATAAAAGTTTTTTTAATTGCAAATTGGCCGTCATTCACGTATCGTTGAGGTTAGATTACAACAAATCGTAATCTGTTCCTTTTGATGACGAGTTTGGGAGGACGCCATGAATGGCGGTGGTCGAAATTTGCTCGTAGCGCTTGCGTTTCTGGGCAACACGATTGCTTCCCCGGCGGCGTACGCCGGCTCCTGGGACGGTGTTTGGACGGGAAAACTGGACGATACGGTGACGGTTTCCGTCCAGATTGCGAACGACCGGGCGGTGAGCTATAAAATCTTGGGAACGCCGATCGGGATCAAATTCTCGAAAATTTTGGACAGTTCCATTCAATTTGGCGATCCCGATCACTACAGCATGCAGTTGAAACGGACAGGAGAGGTGACGGCCGTCGCCAGCTACTACGGTCGCCACGGATATTCTAAGATAAATCTGAATCGAAATTCGCATTGACGTGGGGATAACCGCGGGCGCCGCGCTTCTCTCCGCCAGACGGCTAAAAGACGCGGCGCCAAAAATGGTTTCCTCCTATTGCCGGCTGGGCATAAGCCGGTGCAAATCGCCGCGTGTACTTTTTGTCGCCACAGCCGGTGTGCCTGCACGGCCTCGAGCACGGTAGCGCGTCGCCAAGACTTTCTGGACTGCGCCCTTCGGCTGAGACACGACTAATTCTGTGACACGGGCATGGGTTGGTTTGCTTCACGTTTCTGAGATTGTCTGAATTCGTCTTCGAACTCAATGGGCGGCTTATAGCCGATCGAGGAATGCAATCGGCGGGCATTGTATACGTCGTCGATGAAGGCGCCGATCTTGCTCTCGGCGTCTTCGCGGCTGCGATAG
>JBAQGU010001201.1:0-5445 GCA_049287975.1 Roseiarcus sp. | reverse complement strand
GCCGATGCCCGTCGGTGGCGACCGCGCGCAGCATCGTCGCGCCGCCGACGTCGACCGTATGAAAGAAAATGCCGTTGAGATAGTACCGCGTCTCCTCCGTGGAAATCGCGAACTGCGCGTTGTCGATCAGGCGCTTGAGCTCGATGGCAGGCAGCAGGAAGCGATGGGAGAACTCGCCGGCGGTCAGGTCGGGAAAATCGGAGGCCGGCAGACTCTGCAAGAAAAACCGCGCCCGACCCGACCGAAGGAGCAATTGCCCGCTCTCACCCGTGATTTCCAGGCTGAGTTGCGCGCCCTCGGGCAGTTTGCGCACGATGTCGTAGATTACGTGCGCGGCAACCGTCGTCGCCCCCGATTGCGCGACGTCGGCCGGCGCCGTTTCCGTCGCTTCGAGATCGAGGTCGGTGCTCTTCAGCGCGACTCGACCCTCGCTGGCCTCGATCAGCACGTTGGAAAGGATCGGGATCGTGTTGCGGCGCTCGACGATGCGATGCACGTGCCCGAGCGCCTTGAGCAAGGTGGTTCGCTCCATGGTGACTTTCATCGCATCATCCCGATTCTCGAGCGCCTGGAGCGACGTTGTCCGCGAAGCAGCGCGGGTTCGCCCGACCGATTCCAAGATTGGCGGCGCAACGGGACAACCCGCCCGCCGGTCCGCATCGCGGGGTGGCGACTCTGCCAAGGCGCGGCGCGATGCGCAAGAGCGCGGCGAGGCTTCCCCAACGGTTTTGAGCGAAATTCTGCTGCCGCGAGCCGGTGGTCGCCCGCGCTTAACCGGCCCTTAAATCGCCGGCTTTAGTTTGAAGGTAATCGGGCGGCGTGCGTATCGGGGATTCCTCGGACGATGCCCGAGATCGGGAATGCGTCATGTTCGGCAGGGGCGGCAAGAGAAGCGCGGAGAGGGTAGAGCCGCGCTTCGAGGGTTCCCCGCGTTCGCGTAAGGGCGACGACTTGCGCGCCGATCCCGAGGATCGACCTGCGCCGCCCAAGAGGACGGCGGCGCGCAAGTCCGGGTCCGGACGTCGCGCCGCGAGGCCAAAGCGTTCCCCGATCGGTCGATTGTTCTATTGGAGTTTCGTGCTCGGCGTATGGGGAGTCATCGGCCTCGCGGGCATCTTCGCCTATTACGCGAGCCAACTGCCTCCGATCGATCAGCTCGCGGTCCCGAAGCGTCCGCCCAATATCGCGGTTCTCGCCGCCGACGGATCGCTGCTGGCCAACCGGGGCGAGACCGGAGGCGCCGCCGTGCACCTGAGCGAACTGCCGCCCTATCTGCCCAAGGCCTTCATCGCGATCGAGGATCGCCGCTTCTATTCGCATTTCGGCATCGATCCGGTCGGGATTTCGCGCGCGATCGTCCGCGACGTCACGGGCGTGGGCGGTATGCAAGGCGGCTCGACGCTCACCCAGCAACTCGCGAAGAACCTGTTCCTGACACAGGAGCGCACGCTGTCGCGCAAGATTCAGGAGGCGATCCTCGCGCTCTGGCTCGAGCGCAAATATTCCAAGGATCAGATCCTCGAGCTCTATCTCAATCGCGTCTATTTCGGCTCGGGCGCCTATGGCGTCGAGGCGGCGGCGCAGAAGTATTTCGGCAAGAGCGCCAAGATGGTGAACCTCTCGGAGGCGGCCGTATTGGCGGGATTGATGAAGTCGCCGGTCCGGCTCGCCCCCACTCGTGATATCAAAGCCGCCAACGAGCGCGCCGCGCAAGTGATTGCCGCGATGTCGGAGCAGGGGTACGTCACGGAGGCGATGGCGAAGCTCGCGCTGTCCAGTCCCGCGGTATTGGCGCGCCAGAAGGGCTCCGGCTCGGTCAATTATGCCGCCGACTACGTCATGGACATGCTCGACGACACTGTCGGCGCCATCGGCGAGGACGTCGTCGTCACGACTACGCTCGACCCCAGGCTGCAGGCCGAGGGAGAGCGCGCGCTGACCGAGGAACTCAATGCCAGGGGCACCAAATTCGGCGTCGCGCAGGGCGCCCTGGTCGCGCTCGATACGGAGGGCGCGGTCAAGGCGCTGATCGGAGGGCGAAACTACGCCGAGAGCCAATTCAATCGCGCGACGTCCGCCAAGCGTCAGCCCGGTTCCGCGTTCAAGCCGTTCGTCTATCTGACTGCGCTCGAGCGGGGATTGACGCCCGACAGTGTTCGCGAGGACGCTCCGATCACCATCAAGGGCTGGAACCCGGAAGATTATTCGCGCAAATATCTCGGCGAGGTGACGCTTGCGCAGGCGCTGTCGAAATCGCTCAACACGGTCGCGGTGCGGCTCGGCCAGGAAGTCGGGCCGAAATCCATCGTGCGAACCGCCCATCGGCTCGGCATCGCCTCGGACCTCGAGGCGAACGCCTCGATAGCGCTCGGGACATCCGAGGTGACGCCGATCGAACTCGTCGCCGCCTATGCGGCATTCGCGAATGGCGGGATCGGTGTGCAGCCGCACGTGATCACTCGGGTCCGAACCGCCAACGGCCGGCAGCTCTATGCGCGCCGCAGCGCGAACAACGGGCGCGTCATAGAGCCGAAGTATGTGGCGATGATGAATGCGATGTTGGAGCAGACGCTGCTCAATGGGGGCACCGCGGAGAAGGCCGACCTGCCCGGCTGGCAGGCGGCGGGCAAGACGGGCACCAGCCAGAATTGGCGCGACGCCTGGTTCATCGGGTACACCAGCTACCTCGTCGCGGGCGTCTGGCTCGGCAACGACGACGGCAAGCCGACAAAGAGGAGTTCGGGGGGCAATCTGCCGGTCGAGATCTGGAGCCGCTTCATGAAGGCTGCGCATCAGGGCGTGCCGGTCGCCGGCTTGCCCGGCGGCGACTGGCGCAACCCGGAAGTCCCCGTCTCCGAGGCAACTGCGTCGCCGCCGCAGGTTTCCGCGTTCGTCGGCGCGCCGCTGACCATCAACAGGGGCGGTGAAGCGGTATTGAACGCGCCCGCCGGTCGCGGCGTCTCGGCCGGGTCTAACGCGCCCATTCCGCCCGCGTCGATACCGAATGTCGGCGCTGGCGCGTCCCCGCCACCGCGCGGCAAGGGCTTTTTGGACAAATTGTTTGGCGCGATCTGAGCGGCGGCGCGCATCGTCGGCCACGAATTCCTTTTCAGGACGGCCGACAGGCCATGTCGCGACGCCTCGAGCAAGCGACCCGACCGTCGATCAGGCGAAGGCGGCTACGCCCTGTGTCGACGCCTTCCCGAGCCCGGGCCGCCCACGCCGCCGGCCGGTGGCGCGCCCAAATCGCCCGCGCCCGGCGTAGGCAAGGCTTCTGGCATACGCGCATAGCGCACGCCCGTGAAGAAAACGATCTGCGCTCCCGCCCGCGCGGCGGAATCGCTGTTCTTTCGAGTTTGCCCCGTTCGGAGCCTGAATAGAATGACATCGCCCATAGCCGATCCCCGAAGGCGCTGCGGCATCGTGCCGAAACGGAGCGCTTCGGAGCCCATTAGGTTGTGGGAAGGTTAATACTCGGTCAACGAGATTGCGCTATTTCTGTGGCATCCCTCGATCGTACACGGAGCGTGACTCTTGGCCTCCCAGGTCGTCCCCGTCGGCCCCCTGCCGTTTCTCGGCACGCTCGCACGCAGCGCTCGCATCGAGGATCGTCTCCTCTGGCTGCGTGTCGCGGTCGATTATTTCCTCAGCGACACACCGCCCGACGCGGAGCTACGCGCCGAATTCGAGACGAACTTCGCCTCCTGCCTCGCCGGAGCGGACGACGAGAGCCGGCTGGCCGTCGCCAAGAAACTCGTTTCGCGCGGACATGCGCCGCCTTACCTGCTGGCCGCGATCGAGGCGCTGGGCGGCGACGCCGCGCGGTTCGTCCTCGAGCGCGCGAAAGGTCTTCCTCGTGAAAAGCTTGTGGCAGACGCTGAGGAACGCGGACTCGCGAGCGCCGTAGCCCGCCGCGACGATCTCGACGACGAATTAGTTTGGACGATCGTGCGAGGCAACAGCACTGAGGCTAGAGTCGCGCTGGTCGAAAACCCGCGCGCGCCTTTGAGCGCCGAGCAATTACTCAAACTCGCTCGGCGAGCCAGGGCGGATAGCGAGTCGACGGGCGATCGCCGCCTCGCCGAGGGCCTGCTCGCGCGGATGCCGCCCCGGGCCGAGTATGCCGCCTTGTTCATGGAGGCGAGTTCGGCCCAGAGAACCCTCATCCTGCTCGCGGTTCAACGCGCGGAGCTCGGTAAGCCGCGCGGCGCGCCGCCGCGCGGCGCACCCCCGGAGGCAATCGCCAAGCTGGAACGATTCGCACTGACGGGGGAGTCCGAGCTGTTCTTGGGCGCCCTGGCAGAAACGCTGGGTTGCTCGCTCAGCCTTGCGGAAAAGATCGCCGCCGACCGTTCGGGCGAGCTGCTCGCGGTAACCCTGGCGGCGATCGGCACACCGAACGACGTCAGCGTGCGCATTCTGACGTCGAGCGATCTTCGCGATGGCGCCGACTATCGTCGCATCGGCGCGCTCGCGCGGTTGCAGGACGCTCTCAGTCCCTCGGCGGCGCAACGGGTCATTGCCGCGATCATCGAGAATCCGCAGGATCGCGAAAGCCCCGCCCCGGCGCGGCTGGAGTTGCCTGCGCCTCCGCCGCGTCCGCCGCGTCCGGGGCCTCAGCCGCCGATCGACCGTCGCCCTCGCGCGACTCCGGTCCAATCGCCACGCGAGGAGTCCGTGCCGGCGGCTGTGCTCAGAAGGAGGCGGGCGTTCGCATTTCTGGGCGCCCATCGGCCGCTCGGAGACAAAGTCTAATCGGAGATTCGCGGCTTGGCCAACGGATCGCGGATCGGCTCGGCGGTCATGGCGCCAATCGGCCTGAACGCAACCCCACATCAACAGCACCAGCGCAGTGGAGCGCGCCGCGTCGCGCGACCAGCCGCCAAACCATCGCGCGCCAACGCGATCGGCGCCTTGCGATCCTCTTCGCTGAGAAAGCCGCCGCGAATCATGCGGCCACCCGAATCCAGCCTAGCGCCAAACGCAAAGCTTTTTCCCGACTCTCCAATGAGTCGGGGTATATCAGCCCATAAAGGTCAAAACTGCCGGCGCGAGATAGCCGAACGCCATCAATATCGCGCCGATCAATCCCAACAGGCCCGCGATCCACGCCAATATAGGCATGGTCGTAATAATGGCCGCCGAAGCGAGCACGATCGCGATTTGCAAGGCGCCGCTGGCATATTCGAAATGCTCCAGCTTGCGATTCGACAATTCCCGCGATTCGCCGGCCTCCTTGGCGCGCTCCTGAATTCTGTCTAGGCTGTCGTCGGGGTTTTTTGTATCCTTTTCGAAATTGGCGACTTTGGCCTTCCAATCCGCGATCTGCTTCTCGACCGCCGCATGCGCCTTCTCGTCGGTCACTGCGGGCGCAGTGGCTTCCAGGGCTTGCGCGGCGGTTTCGTCGATCGTCGAGCGTAATTTCTTGGCTTGGTAGAAATTGAA
>JBAQGU010001200.1:0-2106 GCA_049287975.1 Roseiarcus sp. | reverse complement strand
GCCGAGAAAACTGGTCTCCTGCGCGGGCGCGGATGTGCGCGTCTGCGCCTCGAGTTCGGAGATACGGTGGGCGGCGCCTTCGAGAGCCTGCTGCTGCACCAATACGGTCTGGG
The DNA here is from genome assembly GCA_049287975.1 of Roseiarcus sp. GTDB lineage: Bacteria > Pseudomonadota > Alphaproteobacteria > Rhizobiales > Beijerinckiaceae > Roseiarcus. Next base: position 1,993 of record JBAQGU010001200.1, on the reverse strand, counting down.
CGAGAATGTAGGGCGCGAAGGGCTGCTGGCGTACGGCGTCGTTGATGAAGGCTTCCGCCTGCGGGTCGCGTGGGGCCGCCGCGTTGGCGCGGATGCGCTCGAACAGGTCGGCGAGCATTTGGCGTTCTTCGGGGCTCATAGGGGTCTCCCTTCGGGCCATCGGGCCCGCGCCGCGGCATATGGGCTCGCAACGCGGCCGTTCCAAGACGGGGCATCAGGAATATTCGCAACGCATCGACGTCTTTACTCCACCGCGTCTTTCGCGTAGGTCATTTGCGCAATGAGCCCCGGACCAGCGCATTGGGTGCTGGATTCGGGGTTTTGTTTGACGTCGCGGGAGGAGGGTCGGCGATGGCGAATGTCGTGGTGGTCGGCGCTCAATGGGGCGACGAAGGCAAGGGCAAGATCGTCGATTGGCTGTCGGTGTCGGCCGACGTGATCGTGCGTTTCCAGGGCGGACACAACGCCGGCCATACGCTGGTGATCGGCAATAAGGTCTTCAAGCTGGCGTTGCTGCCCTCCGGCATCGTGCGCCCCGGGAAGATGTCGATCATCGGCAACGGCGTGGTGCTCGACCCCTATCACCTCATCCGCGAGATCGACGCCATTCGCGCCCAGGGCGTGACGGTCTCTCCGCAAAACCTCAAGATCGCCGAGAACGTCCCGTTGATTCTGTCCTTCTATCGCGATCTCGACGCGCACCGGGAATCGGGCGAGGCCGGCGGCGTGGCCATCGGGACCACCAAGCGCGGCATCGGGCCCGCCTACGAAGACAAGATCGGCCGCCGCGCGATACGCCTGATGGATCTGGCCGAGCCGGAATTTCTCGACGGCAAGATCACACGGCTGCTCGCTCATCACGATCCGCTCTGGCGAGGGCTGGGCCTGAAGCCGCCGGCCGCGGCGGACATCAAGCGCGAATTGCTCGAAATCGCGCCGCGAGTTCTGTCCTACATGGCGCCGACGTTCGATCTGCTCGATCGCGAACGGCGCGCCGGCAAGCGCATCCTGTTCGAGGGCGCTCAGGGCGCGCTGCTGGACGTCGACCACGGCACCTACCCCTATGTCACTTCCTCGAACACCGTCGCCGCCAACGCGGCGACCGGTTCGGGTCTCGGACCGCGAGCGATCGGTTACGTCCTCGGCATCGTCAAAGCGTACACGACCCGGGTCGGCGGGGGGCCTTTCCCGACCGAGTTGCATGATGAGGTCGGGGCGCGTATCGGCAAGCGCGGCAACGAATTCGGCACGAATACGGGCCGGCCTCGCCGTTGCGGCTGGTTCGACGCCGTGCTGACGCGGCAGAGCGTCAAGATATCCGGGATCGACGGCATCGCGCTGACCAAGCTGGACATCCTGGATGGCTTCGACGAGATAAAGGTGGCGTCGCGTTATCGATTGGACGGCAAGGAGATCGACTATCTGCCCGCGTCTCAGGCCGCTCAGGCGCGCGTCGAGCCGATTTATGAGACCATCGAAGGCTGGGAGGGCGCGACCGTGGGCGCGCGATCCTGGGCTGACTTGCCGGCCCAGGCGATAAAATACGTGCGCAGGATCGAGGAATTAATAGGGGCGCCTGTTGCGTTGCTATCGACTAGCCCGGAGAGAGACGATACGATTCTCGTTCATGATCCTTTTCAAGACTAATTCACCCCTGAGGCTCGGCCGAGCACGGCGTGGATGTGGTGCGTTTCATGGCTGACTACTATTCGCTGTTGTTCCGCGCGGTTTCAAATTTGCCCAAGTCGAGCCCGGCTTCGGCGCGACGAGCGATATATGATCGCGCACGCAAGGCTTTGATCGGGCAACTGCGGTCGCTGAAACCCCCGCTGCCCGAGAGCGACATCGCCCGGGAGGAGAACGCGCTGGACGCCGCCGTGAAGCGGCTCGAAGCCGAGTTCGAACTGCAGCCCGCCGCTCCTCCGGCGCCCGCCGCTCTTCCGGCGCCCGCCGCTTCTCCGGCGCCCGCCGCTTCTCCGGCGCCGCCCACCCC
>JBAQGU010001199.1:0-2503 GCA_049287975.1 Roseiarcus sp. | reverse complement strand
ATGACGGATAGGGCGCTTGTTTTGAAGTGTTGTTCGACGATCATCGAGAAGGGGCAGCGCCGAGCCCGAGCGCCAAACCGTCGCCGGCTCCGCGCAGCACGATCGTGATCTTCGTCCCGTCCGCTATGGATCTTCGAAGTTCGTGACCTCTCTCGGGCGCCACGCGGGGACGCCCGTCCCTCGCAAGTCTCGAGATATAGCCGCGCGATAGGCGGAGTTCCGTAGACAGCAGGCGGTCCAGGCGCAATGAGGTCGGCGTTGGAACCGAAAGCACGATTTCCAATGCCGACCACGGCTCGCTCCCTTCGATCAGAATTTCCTTCCGCACATCGACATCGACAAATTCTTCGACTCGCGTCGATTTGCGGCGTAGCGACTGCGCGTCGAAGGCAATCGAGCGAACCAATTCCATGTCGTTCGACTGCAGCGAATGGAGCGCAGCCGGATCTATGTCTTTGACATGGCGTCGTTCGAAGATCGGTCGGTTCCAGGTGCTTTCGCAGTCGGCGCATCGATAGATGAGCCAGGCATCGAGCTGTTTACCGTTCGCGTTGAGCCTGAACTTACCACTCGACGCAAATGGCTTGATTGCATGGCATCTGTTGCAGGTTAGCCATGGTCGAGGGGAGCTCTTTGGTTGGATTGTCCATTGTACCAGTTGAGTTGTGGACATGACGTCTTGTTCTTCCCTATGGGAAGTTCATCAAGACGACGGAATGAGAGCCCAACGATTGGGGGCGGCGTGGCAGTTGTCAGACGGAGAAGAGTTTCAGTCACGGGCGCCGCGGCGGGCCCATGATTCTGGCGTGCCATACCGGCCTCGCACCGCCACCCTGACGAACGCAAATCTATCTTCCCTGAGCGCTGGGCGCTGGGGTGCGGACGTGGCAGCACTGGTGAGACCGGTAATTACGATGCCAAAGTAGAGCTCCGGCAGGGGCGGCAATCTTCGCCCACCAAGCTCACAAATCAAATCGGTCATCGATTGGCAACAACTTTGTTTGAGAGACCGGAATTTATTCCCTGCTGAGTCGATTTTATTCCCTGCCAAGTCGGAATCAATTCCCTGTTACGGCGGACGAGTTTCCCTGCTCGGGCGGAATTCATGGCCTGTTCGCTCTGCGGAGAACGTGGTTTCTCAGCCCATTTCCCACCGCCCGGCTTCCGGATGCCTCGCGGCGGTTGCTGATCGGCTATGCTGTCGCAGTTTGAAAATCCGATGATTTTTTCTTTTCTAAAATATCAAAATGTATCATGATCATTTCTTTCGTTCAGAAAGATTGCACAGCTGATCAAGAGGCGACTGGCGAATGGCGAATGGGAACGCCGAACGGACCCGCCATTCGGCATTCGCAATAGGAGCGAATGCCCCTATGCCAAACCAGCAAGTGCTTGAAAACGCTCAAAACGGCAAGGGGTTGGCTATTGGCTGGAGTTGGCATGGATTTGGGATCGGCGCCACGTTCGCTAGGCTCGATGGCGGCGCGTGGGAGCGTCCCTGACTAATACCCCCGCGCCCGATCGACGACGTTGCGTAGCGGCTCGCCGCGTTCGAAGGCGAGAATTTGCTCGACGATGTACCGGGCGATCGCCTCGGGCGAAGAGATCGCGGAGTTGTGCGGGCTGACGTAGACGTTCGGGTGGGTCCAGAGCGGCGAAGACGCGGGCAAGGGTTCGGTCTCGAACACGTCGAGCGACGCGCCCTTCAAGACGCCGGCGTCGAGCGCAGCGACAATGTCGGCCTCGACTTGCAGACCGCCTCGGCCGGCGTTGATCAGGAACGGCCCGAGCCGGCCGTCGCGCGCGAGTTTGGCGAACAGCGAGCCGTTCAGCAGGCCGCGGGTATCCGGCGTCAGCGGCAGCAGGCAGACGAGGATGTCGGTGCGCACGAGCAGCGCGTCGAGCCCCGCAGGGCCGTGAAAGCTCGCGAGGTCCGGCAGGGACTTGGGCGATCGGGTCCAGCCCGCGACGTCGAAGCCGAGGGTTCGCAGCTTGCGCGCCGCGTCGCGGCCGAGTTCGCCGAGACCGAGAATGCCGACGCGCACCTCGGCGGCGGTCGGCTGGGCCTCGTCCTCGGCCCAGATTTTCTGCGCCTGCTGGCGGTCGTAGCGGCGGAACTGCCGGTGGTGCAGCAGCACCTGCATGACGACCCATTCGCTCATCCGCGCGGTGAGTACGGGATCGACGACGCGCACGATGGGAACGCCGGGCAGACGCGGATCGGCCAGCACGTGATCGACGCCGGCGCCGAGCGAGAAGATCGTCCTGAGGTTGGGGAGACCGGCGAGCGCGCCGGGCCGATGACGCCAGCTCACGGCGTAATGGATACTCGCGGGATCGGCTGATGTTTCCGGCGTGACGACGGTTCGATCCGGCGCGAACGCGACGAACCGCGCCAGCCAGGGCGCGGGGTCCCACTCGGTGACGGCGAGAAGAACGCTCAAACCCTGGTCCCGACGATGCGCGCGACGACGGGCGGGGCGAGCGCCGGCGCCGCGTCGCC
>JBAQGU010001198.1:0-3374 GCA_049287975.1 Roseiarcus sp. | reverse complement strand
ACGCGCGCGCTGATGATCGCCTTGTGGGAAGCGCCACAGCGCAGTGGTCAGCGACCGGTTACCCAACGGCAATCACAAGGGGGCTGAGCGAGAGACGCCGTCCCGATTTGAGACGGGCGCGGTTCTTGCGCCGAAGCTTCGACTTCCTGTGAGAACGAGGGATGACGCGCGTGGCGCTAGAGCTTTCGAATTTCGACTACGACGTGCTCGATCGTTTTCTGGAGATGATTCTCAACGAACATCGTGCCGGAAACTTGGCGCTGTCGGAGGCCCGAGATGCCATTTCCGAAGCGTTTTCCATGGCAGCGTTCGATAACCGCGGCGGCGTCACCCGCTACATGCAGGTTTTGATTGAAGTGCGGGGGTTGTGGGAAAGCCCATTATTGGCGGGAAACGGCTAGGACCAGGTAGCGATGGCAGTGCGGCGGCGCCCACGTCCAAAAATGCGATCGAGTCGGCAAGGCGACGGGGCCGGAAGTCGGGAAAGCGTGGGCGTGAGGCTGAGTAAATGAACGGGACGCGTGCGCCGATGATCGCCTTGTGGGAAGCGCCACAGCGCAGTGGTCAGCGACCAGTTACCCAACGGCATCAGCAAGAGGGCTGAGCGAGAGACGCCGTCCCGATTTGGGACGGCGCGGTTCTTGCGCCGAAGCTTCGACTTCCTGTGAGAACGAGGGATAACGCGCGTGGCGCTCGAGCTTTCGAATTTCGACTACGACGTGCTCGATGGTTTTCTGGAGATGGTTCTCAACGAACATCGCGCCGGAAACTTGGCGCTGTCGGAGGCCCGAGACGCCATTTCCGAAGCGCTTGCCATGGCAGCGTTCGATAACCGTGGCGTCACCCGCTACATGCAGGTTTTGATTGAGGTGCGGGGGAAGTGGGAAAGCCCATTATTGGCGGGAAACGGCTAGGACCAGGTAGCGGTGGCAGTGCGGCGGCACTCAGGTCCAAAAATGCGATCGAGTCGGCAAGGCGACGGGGCCGGAAGTCGGGAAAGCAAACAAATGGTAACTCCTACGCTAAGCACAAACACGAACCTGGTCAGCCCGCCTTATGCTTGCCGGAAAGCAGGTAACGACTACGGGTGTACGACAAGGAAATGGTCGGCGATATCATTCCGACGCTGGCGCACTACGAGTGGGGAACGCCCTTTTGCTTTCTCTGCAAAGATGCGTATCCCTGTTCGTAAGCGGCAAATCTTCATAAACGCGACCTTCCCGTGGGTAATCGTTCAAGCATCGGCTGATCAAAATGAAAAAACTGCGCATGTACAATTCGGTTGCGAAGCGCGACCGCTGCGCGTAGCGCTTGCCCGGCCTGCCAAAATAAATAACGGCCAAAATAAAAAGAGTTCGCGTAAGGGAGTGGAAACATGACGGCCATCAACTATGCTGAATTGGCCTTGATCGAACTCGAATACAGCGCAGCCGATCATTTGGCACGCCAATCGGCGACTTCTGATCCGTTGGAACGCGCGGACCTCAGTCTGAGGGTACGGACCATTTTGACAGCCATAACTGCGCTCAGACTTGCGCTGGACGTCATACAGGTTTCGTTCGATCCCGAGACTGAGGGTCGCCTAGTTTCGCTTGCCAGTGAACGATCCGCAAGACCTGCGGCGCGCCCGGTTCTCTTCGTTGTCAAGTCCGGGACACGTCGCCAATGAGCGGGCGTTCGGCCTAGTCCGTCGTTCCGCGCCGGGAGCGTAGCCGTCCTTCCATGACGTCGCGATTGCCGAGCACGCCGCGTGGGATCACCAAAGCATCGTCCAGGCGAGGGCGGCGACCTCGGGGTCGGGCTGATGGGGCCCGACCGACACCAGCCAATCCCGGCACATCTCGCGGAGCCCGCGCTTGCGGGGGTCCATACCCTCCATGATATCGTTCATCTGCCGAAGCCGACGCACGAGGGTTTTCATGAAACCGACCGCGCGCTCGGGGTTGTCCTCGATCGTGGCGATGAACTCCGCATAGGATGTTGCAAGGCAGTCGGCGTCGCTCGCCGCTATGATTGTTGCGGATCGCGGACCTGGCTCGATCAGGCACATTTCCCCGAAGACTTCGCCTGCTTGCAACGTGCCGACAATCTTGGCCCTGGCTCCTTGGCCAACGATCACGTCAACCGAACCGCTGACAATGAAAAACGCCGTATCGCCCTCATCGCCCTCTGAAATGATGGTGTCGCCGGCTTTGAACGCAATGGCTTGCATGAATGTATCCGCCAGATGAACCGAAGCTTGACTGAAACTCTGCCCCAGAACTGTGCCGAGGACAAGTCCGAGGGTCTTCGCATTACGGAATTAAGCGCTCTCCAATACCGAATTTGCGACATCGGCGACCGCGCGATCCCGCACGCCTATGCGACTTCCACAGTTTCCGTCGGCCGAGATCGTAAAATGAATGACAGACCAACCACGAGAAGGGCGTTGGAGGCGGCGACGGTGAAAAACACCACCAGCGCTTCGTCCGGCCCTCTCGTCTTGAGTAACAGCGCGCCGATCGTCGGCGCTACCGCCTGAGCGATCAGGCTCGGCATGGCGATGCGGCCCATGACGACGGGGTAACGTTCCGGGCCGAAGACCGCGAGCGGCAGCGTTCCCCTCGCGATGCTTTCGAGGCCGATCCCCGCGCCGTAAAGGACGAGCGCAAGGGGGATGATCGGCTCGCCAACCCACAGGGCCGCCAAGCCCGCCGTTACCAGCGATGTTGCGGCGATCTTCGTCCAGATCGGATGATGAAATCTCGCGATCACCATCTCGATCGTGCGGGCCGTGACCTGGGACGGGCCGACCAGAGCACCGAGGCTCACGGCCGCCGTAAGGGCGAGCCCCTTCGCTTGCAATATCGTCAGCAGATGCACCGACATCACCGTGGAGATTACCGAAGCGAGTGTAATGGTCGTCGCGAGCAGAAGAAAAATACCGCGGCTCGGTGCTGCCGGCCCGTGTTTCCCGAGCACCGATGAACCCGTCGTCACCGGTTCGATTGCCGGCCGCCGCGATTCGCGGGGCAGAAGAAGCAAATAGGTCGGCAGCGCGACGACGAGCTGGAAGCCGGCATAGACCAGGCAAGCGCCGCGCCACCCGAGGCGCGCATCGAGGAATGCGGACAGAGGCCAGCAGACGGTGCTCGCGAAACCGCCGAACAGCGTCAGCGTGGTGATCGCCGAGCGTCCACTCTCGCCGTAAAGGCGGCCGAGGGTCGCAAAGGCGGGATCATAGAGACCCGCACCCATGCCGAGCCCGATCACGAGCCACGCCGCCAGAAACGCCGGCAGCGAATGCGCCAGGGCCAGGGCGAGGAGGCCGATTGCGAGAAGCCCCGCGCTTACCGCCAGCACCGGCCGACCGCCGCGGAGCGCAATGGCGCGCC
>JBAQGU010001197.1:0-7207 GCA_049287975.1 Roseiarcus sp. | reverse complement strand
GGTATGACCTTCGCGTAGCTGAGATCGTAGGTCTTGTTGAGCAGCGGATCGAGGCGAGTGCCTTCGGAAGCGTCGAACGCGCGCGGCCGAACCGTCGTCGGCGTAGAACTGTCGGCCACGACGTGCTGATCGCCTGCGGGCGCGTCGCCCCAACGGGCTTCGCGCGCCTTCTCGTCGGCCAGGGCGGCGGGCGATAGCGGGACGCTCGCCACCGGTCCCGACGGCGCTGCGGCGTCGTCCTCGCCGGGGAATTTGACGGTCTCTGGTTGATCGTTGACGCCCGTCACGACGACGCCGAGCTCTTCCATCGACTTGCCCGCGATCTTGGTCGCGGAAAGCGCACCGCCTGCGCCGAGCAGCGCTTCGCGCTTTTCCAGGGAAGCGCCGAGTTTGGCCAGCTTGCTCGCCAACAGCGCGCCCGCCCCTGCGGGCTTTGGATCTCGTGGGTGGATCGGCGCCGACGGGGACATCGGCGCCAGCGCTCCGAACGCTTCGGGATCGAGCGGCGCGATATCGCCCCGCGTCGTGGGCGGCGCGAAGCCAGGCGGCGAGGCTTCGGGCGCCAGCCGGTCCTTGGCGTCCTTTTCGATCTGCCGCCAATGCGCGACGTTCTTCAGATGCTGATCGAGCGTTTCCGCGAAAGCATGGCCCCCCGTGCCGTCCGCGACAAAATAGAGTTCCTTCGAATGGCTCGGATTGGCCACCGCCTCCAGAGCCGCCTTGCCGGGATTGCAGATCGGTCCGGGGGGAAGGCCATCGATATTGTAGGTATTGTAGGGCGTCGCCTGATCGAGTTCGGCCTTGGTGATCGAATGTCCCAGCGTCCCCTTGCCGAACACGAGTCCATAGACGATGGTCGGGTCGGACTGCAGCTTCATATGTTTCAGCAGCCGATTGACGAAAACGCCGGCTACCCGGGGCCGCTCCTCGACCTTGCCAGTTTCCTTCTCGACGATCGAGGCCAGCGTCACGAGTTCGCCGGGGGATTTGATCGGCAGATCGGGCGCCCGCTTCTTCCAGATCTCGTCGACCGCCTTGGCCTGCGCCTTGGCCATTATGGTCAGAAGCGCCTGACGCGTCTCGCCACGCGCGAACTTGTAGGTTTCCGGCAACAGCGACCCCTCGCGGGGCAGCTCCTTCACATCGCCCACGAGTACGTCGTTGTCGCGCAATCGTTGGACGATCTGTTCCGTGGTGAGCCCCTCCGGCAGCGTGATGGGATGGAGCAGAACCTTGCCCGAGAGCAGTTCCTGCTCGACCTCGCGCATGCTGACGCCGGCCTTGAACGAATATTCGCCGCGCTTCAGCGCGCCGTGTTTGCCGTCGACCAATGTCATCGCCGAGAACAGCGGCGCGCTTTCGATCACGCCCGCGCGCTCCAACTGATCGGCGATAGGTCCCTCGTCGTCCTCGCGCTCGATCAGCACGACCTTATCGGCGGCCAGCGGGCCGGTCTTGCGTTCCTCGACGATCGCGGCGGCGAACGCGACCAGACCGATGACCGCGCCGATCAGCACGAAGGAGAGAAACGCACTCAGGCTCGACAGGCCCGTTCTGCGCGGCCGCCGCGGTTTGGGAGGCGAGCGCAGCTCGATCGGCGTAGAAGCGCGGCGACCGAAAATGCCGCCTCTCGAAGGTTTCTCCGTTCGAGAGTTCTCGGCGTCGCCTGATGGGTCCGACTTATCGCTCATCACGTCCCGTCACAGAGTTTATCCGACGTCCGACCCCCGCTCCAAGTTTCACAATAGCCCTCTTTGGAGTGAGATGACGAGCAAAAAAGCGCCCCCCGGTCGAAGCCGCGGCTCCGCTACGCCGCGCGACGAAAGATCAGCGACGCGTTGGTGCCGCCGAATCCGAAGGAGTTGCTCAGCGCGACATCGATCCGGCGCTTGCGCGCCACATGCGGCGCAAGATCGATCGCGGTTTCCACGGAGGGGTTGTCGAGATTCAGCGTCGGCGGCGCGATTCCATCGCGAATCGCCAATATGGAGAAAATCGCCTCGACGGCGCCCGCCGCGCCGAGGAGGTGGCCGATCGACGACTTGGTCGACGACATCGTCGTCGTCGCCGCCGCGTTCCCCAGCAGACGCTCGACGGCGCGCAATTCGATTTCATCGCCGACCGGCGTCGAGGTGCCATGCGCGTTGACGTAGTCGATTTCGGAAGCCGTGACGCCCGCGCGTTTGAGTGCGGCGGACATCGCGCGAAACGCCCCGTCTCCGTCCGGAGCCGGCGAGGTGATGTGGTAGGCGTCGCCGGAAAGCCCATAGCCGATCACTTCGGCGTAAATTCTCGCCCCCCGCGCCTCGGCGTGCTCGAGGTCCTCGAGCACGACGCAGCCGGCGCCTTCGCCCATGACGAAACCGTCGCGGTCGCGATCGTACGGGCGAGAGCCGTGTTGCGGTCGATCGTTGAAGCTCGTCGACAAGGCGCGACAGGCGGCGAACCCCGCCAACGCCAGACGATTGACCGCCGATTCCGCTCCGCCCGCGACCATGACGTTGGCGTCTCCCAACGCAATGAGCCGCGCCGCATCGCCGATCGCGTGTGCACCGGTCGAGCAGGCCGTGACGGCCGAATGATTGGGCCCCTTGAGGCGATGCTGAATCGATACATGGCCGCTCACCAGATTGATCAGGCGGCCGGGAATGAAGAACGGCGAGACGCGGCGCGGCCCCTTCTCGTGCAGAACGACCGCCGTCTCGGCTATGCCATGCAGGCCGCCGATGCCCGAGCCTATCATCACGCCTGTTTCGATCTCCTCGGCGTAGGTCTTGGGGGCCCAGTCGGCGTCCCGCAACGCCTGAGTCGCCGCCGCCACGCCGTAAAGGATGAAGGCATCGACCCGTCGCTGTTCCTTCGGCTCCATCCAATCGTCTGGATTGAAGGCGTCGGGAGCCTCACCGCGCGGAATTTGGGCGGCGATCTTACAAGCGATGTCCGATACGTCGAAGTTTTCGACCCGGGCCACCGCGGACTGGCCGGCCAACAGTCTACGCCAAGTCGGCTCGACCCCGCAGGCCAACGGCGAAATCATGCCGAGGCCCGTCACCACCACCCGTTTCATCAGCAGACCTCGCGGTTGAGAAACTCCGTCTCGCGTCCGCTACGCTCGGCTTCGTCGGGGGCTGCATCCCCGACGCGACAAGGGCCGGACAAACGCCGGCCCCCGTTACAGCTGACGAAACGATGGCGGCGCGCGCTCGGCGACACGCTACTTGGCGGCCGCGGTCGCCTTTTCCAAAAATTTCACAGCGTCCCCGACGGTCGCGATCGTCTCGGCCTGATCGTCGGGAATTTCGACGTTGAATTCCTCCTCGAACGCCATGACGAGCTCAACGGTGTCGAGCGAGTCGGCGCCGAGATCGTCGATGAAATTCGCGTTTTCGACGACCTTGTCGGCGTCGACGCCCAGATGTTCGACGACAATCTTCTTTACGCGCTCAGCGACATCGCTCATTTGCATTCTTCCCTCGTGCGGCCGGGCGCAACAGCCCGACCTTGATTGAACTCGCTATTCGCGCCGTCGACGAATCAACCGATTCCGGCCTGATCCGCGAGGCGCGAACCCCCCGAAAGCACCGCTCCGCTTTCCCCGGAGCGGCCCGATTACACGCTCATAATCGCCATCTTCAAGACGAAAACGCTCGATAGCATATCTCGTTTGGCAAGGCGAGAGGCGCGCCGCTCCGCCAAAATCACCCACAAAGACTTTAAATCATCGCCATTCCGCCGTTGACGTGCAACGTTTGGCCGGTGATGTAGCCGGCCTCCTGGCTCGCCAGATATACGACCGCGGCGCCGATGTCGGAAGCCGCGCCGAGTTGGCCCATCGGCACCCCGGCCAGGACCGCCGCGCGCTGCTTTTCGTCGAGCCCATCGGTCATCGGGCTCGTGATGAAGCCCGGCGCGACGCAATTGACCGTGATGCCGCGGCTCGCGACTTCGGCGGCGAGCGCCTTTGACATGCCTATCAGGCCAGCCTTGGCCGCCGCGTAATTCCCCTGCCCCGGATTGCCGCTGAAGGCGACGACGGAAGTAATCGAGATGATCCGGCCGTACCGGCGGCGAATCATGCCCTTTAGACTTGCGCGCGCCAGTCGGAACGCCGCCGTCAGATTGACCGAGATGACCATGTCCCACTCGGCGTCCTTCATGCGCATGAAGAGATTGTCGCGCGTGACGCCGGCGTTGTTCACCAACACGTCGAGCCGGCCCATCGCCGCCTCGGCGGCCGGAACGAGCGCTTCGACGGCATCGGAACTAGCGAGATCGCAGGGCAGCACATGCGCACCCTCCCCCAGCTCTCCCGCCAGCGCCTCCAGTGCGTCGCGCCGTGTGCCGGACAACGCCACATGGGCGCCCTGGCTGTGCAGCGCGCGCGCGATCGCGCCGCCGAGGCCGCCCGAGGCGCCGGTCACGAGCGCCGTTTTCCCGCTCAGATCGAACATCGATTCGCCTTTCGTTGCACGCTCACCCGGCGGCGGCGTTCTTGTAGGCCGCGATATCTTCGGGGGCGCCCACCCAGAGCGTCGAAGCGCCGGCCGCGATGCGCTTGACGAGGCCGGTGAGCACCTTGCCGGCGCCGATTTCGACAAAGCGCCCTACCCCTTGCCCTGCCATAAAGGCGACGCTCTCGCGCCAGCGCACCGTTCCGGTGATCTGCGCGACCAGACTCTCGCGAATCGCCGCGGGATCGCTGAGCGGGCTCGCGCTGAAATTAGCGACGAGCGGCGGCCGGGGCGCCTGCAGCGGCGCCAGCTTCAGCGCTTCGGCCATCGCCTCGGCCGCGGGCCGCATCAATGTGCAGTGGAAGGGCGCGGAGACGGACAGCAGCATGGCGCGCTTGGCGCCCTTCAGCTTGGCGAGCGCCATCGCGCGTTCGACCGCGACCTGGGTTCCCGAGATCACGACCTGTCCGCCGCCGTTGTCGTTGGCGGCCTCGCAAATCGCGCCGGTCAGATAGAGTTCGCTCGCCGCCTGGAGCGCTATAGCGGAGACTTCGTCGAAATCGAGACCGAGGATCGCGGCCATGGCGCCCTCGCCGACCGGAACCGCCTTCTGCATGGCCTGGCCGCGGATCCGCAGCAGCCGCGCGCCATCTTCGATCGTCAGCGCTCCCGCGGCGCAGAGCGCGGAATATTCCCCCAGCGAATGGCCCGCGACGAACGCGGCGTCGCGGGCGACGACGAGCCCGGCCTCGCTCTCGAGCGCGCGCAAGGCCGCCAGGCTCGTCGCCATCAGCGCCGGCTGCGCGTTGGCGGTCAGCGTCAGCTCCGCCTCCGGGCCCTCGAACACGAGTTGCGAAAGCTTCTGGCCGAGCGCCGCATCCACGCGCGCGAACACGTCTCGAGCAGCCGGAAACGCGTCGCAGAGCGATTTGCCCATACCGACCGCCTGCGAGCCCTGCCCTGGAAACACGAGGGCCGTCTTCATCCCATTCCCTTATCCACGCATCTCAAGGCGCGCGCAGAGACACGGGCCGGTGCGGGCTGTCAAGGGCGCGCGCGAACGGGCCATATCCGCGAGGGAAGCCGGCGACCTCGAGCCGGGCTTGCGGCTATGCGCAGGGACGGCCGGTTGGCTCGCCCTGATCGTTCAACCCAAGTCCTCGCCGCGATCGCGGGATGGAATTGCCCGCTGCGAACGGAGTTCCACAGATTTCAATATTCATCTATCCGTCAGAGCGGCCGACCTCTACGATGAGCGACGACAATCCAAAGAGGGGCGGCGGCGCCCATCCGCTCGCGCCCCGATCAAGAAAGGGTGAAATGCTTCGAACCATCATTGCCGCGGCTGGCGCGCTTCTGATTTCGACGCCGCTTGCCGCGAGCATAGCGCCTTATCCCGCCAATTTCCAAAGTCGTGAGATCGCGACGAACGGCACGAGCCTCCATGTCCGCATCGGTGGGGCGGGTCCGGCCGTGGTCCTGCTGCACGGCTACGGCGAAACGGGCGACATGTGGGAGCCGCTCGCGGAGAAGCTCGCCAAGGACCACACGGTCATCGTGCCCGACCTGCGCGGCATGGGGCTCTCCGCGCGTCCGGCCGGCGGCTACGACAAGAAGACGCAGGGACACGACATCGCCGGCGTGCTCGACGCCCTGAAGGTGGAACGCGCCGACCTCGTCACCCACGATATCGGAAATATGGTCGGCTACGCGCTCGCGGCGGAATATCCGGACCGGATCACGCGTTTCGTCATCATCGATGCGCCGCTCCCGGGCGTCGGACCCTGGGACGAAATCGTCCGCAGCCACGCGCTCTGGCACTTTTCCTTCTATGGCCCGGACGCCGAGCGCCTGGTGAGCGGACGCGAGCGAATCTATCTCGACCGGTTCTGGAACGAGTTCTCGGCGGACCCGAAAAACTTCGACGAAGCCTCACGCGAACACTACGCCGCACTGTACGCGCAGCCCGGCGCGATGCATGCTGGCTTCGAGCAGTTCAAGGCGTTCGACCAGGACGCCATCGACAACAAGGCGTTCGTCGCGAACGGCAAGCTCGGGATGCCGGTCCTTGCGGTCGGCGGCGAGAAATCCTTCGGACCGATGATGGCGACCGTCATGCGCGCGGCGGCGAACAACGTGACGGAAGCGATCGTTCCCAGCTCGGGGCACTGGGTGATGGAAGAGAACCCGACCGCGACCATCAGGCTCACCACGGATTTTCTTGCCGACTAGGCGACGCGCTCTTGCAACTGTCGTTGCGCGAGCAGGCTGAGCTGGCCGGCCCTGCCGGCGACCCATTACTTCCGGATAGCTGGGATGTTCGAGACGAGCGCGGCAAATAGGATTGGATAAATCGGTCGGCACGCGCGGTAGGCCCGCCGACAGCCCGATCTACAACATCTTCGAGGTGCTCCGAATCGCGGCGAAGCCACCGCTGTGCTATCAAGGCGCCGCGGTAGCCGCGCGGAGCCAAATCCGGTGGATGCAACTTGATGAAGGCAGGTAGCGCCAAGGATCGAGGATGGTTGCCAGCGACGCCTTTGCCGAGTTCCTGCGCGATCAGCTGGCCCCGCTTGGCCGCATCACAATGCGGCGAATGTTCGGGAAGACCGGCGTGTTCTGCGACTCGGTGATGTTTGGGATGGTGACGGAGAACACTCTCTATGTCCGAGTTGACGACCAGAACCGGGCGACTTTCCAGGAAGCCGAGTCCTTTCCGCCTCTCAATTACGAGAAGAAGGGCTGCACCATAGACC
>JBAQGU010001196.1:0-6903 GCA_049287975.1 Roseiarcus sp. | reverse complement strand
CGAAATGCGTGGCCTGGCAGTTGTGGATTCGCAAATGCAGCAACGCCATCTGTCTCAGATAAGCGGGCGCCAGATTTGGCTCACGACACAAACCCTCCGCGAAGGTGGGTCCGTCGGCGCGGGCCATCAAGACCCCCCATCGCTCATCGATCTGGCGGACGCCCCATACTGTCGGCGCGGGCAGCTCGAGCGCCTCGATCGCTGCGAGGATGGCCGCCTCGCGAAACGCCGGGCGCTTCGACGCGGTGGCGCGGTACAGTTTGACGACCAATTCCCCGCATTCGTACACCTCGGCCTCTTTGCCCGACCCGAGGAGTCGGCCCAGTGTTGTCGTGCTCATGAACGCCGCCCCTGCTGGTAAGCCGTGGCTCGAGGAATCGACAACATTCGGGAGCCGGAATCAAGCGCCGATCGGGAACCGGATATGCCAAGAGTAAGGAGCGGGAGGCGTCCTGACGCTGAGGCGACGCCTCGGAACAACTGCTGCATCTCGACCGACCCAGCCAACATGTGTCATCCTCGCGAAAGTGTCGCCTGCCCGGGCGATGCAAGTGGAGTCGGGGGGAGCCGGTTCAATCCCTGAGGCCAAGGGAGCATCGGAGCGAAGACCATGTCGGAGCCATCAGACAAATCAGAGCCAGCGGATCTCGCGATGACGCGGCGCGCCGGGCCGCGGCCGCCGGACGAACTCGCTTACGAGAGCGTGGCGAGGCTCGCCGCCCGCATTCGACGGCGCGAGCTTTCGCCTGTCGAGGTTCTCGACCATTTCATCGCTCGCATCGAGGCGCTCGATTCGAAGCTGAACTCGGTGGTCGTCCGCGAATTCGACGAAGCGCGAGAGTGCGCCGGGGCCGCGGAGCAGAAGGTCCGGTCCGGCTCGAATTTGGGGCCGCTGCACGGCGTGCCGCTCGCGTTGAAAGACCTCTTCAGTTTCAAACCTGGTTGGCGGAACACGTTCGGTGGAGTCCGCGCGCTGAAGGATTACGTCGCGAAGAGCTGGTCGATGTTTCCTGAGCGTGCCGAACAGGCCGGTGCGATCATTCTCGGCAAGACCAACAGTCCCGTCTTCGGCTTTCGCGGCGCCACCGACAATTATTTGTTCGGGCCGACGCACAATCCGTTCGACCTGTCGAAGAATTCCGGCGGTTCCTCCGGGGGCGCCGCCGCCTCGGTGGCGGCGGGCCTGCTGCCCTTCGCCGAAGGCGGAGACGGCGGCGGGTCGATCCGCATTCCCGCAGCCTGGTGCGGGGTCTACGGATTCAAGCACTCTTTCGGCCGCGTGCCGGTGCGTGCGTCCCCGAACGCCTTTGGCGCCGTCAATCCTTTCATTTTCGAAGGCGCGCTCACGCGAAGCGTCGAGGACGCAGCGCTCATTCTGAACGTCACCGCCGGCTACCACCCCGACGATCCCTTCAGCTTCGAGTCCCACGAGGATTTTTCGGCTGCCGCCCAGCGGCCCATAAGCGGCATGAAGATCGCCTATAGCCGCAATCTCGGCATCTACCCCGTCGAAAAGGTCGTCTCCGCCCACATTGATCATGCCGTCCGCGCCTTCGAAGAGGCTGGCGCGATCGTCGAGGAGTTCGACCCCGCGATCAACCATTCTCAGCAAGAGCTCTCCAGCCTATGGTGCCGGATGATCGCCCCGAATTCTCTCCTCGCTCTGGAGCGGCTTCGGATGCAGGGCTTCGATCTGTTGCGAGACCATCCGGAGGATTTGCCGCCGCAGCTTCACCATTGGCTCGAAATCGGGCGCGGGCTGACGGCGCTCGACGCCTTGCGCGACCAAGTGATTCGCTCGCAGATCTTCGCCTCGATCCAAAAAGTCTTCGAGAGCTGCGACCTCATCGTCACGCCGACGCTGGCGTGCTTGCCGGTCGACAATTCGACCGGCGGCAATACCGTCGGGCCATCCAGCATCAACGGCGAAGCCGTCGATCCGCTGATAGGCTGGTGCATGACCTATCTCTTCAATTTCACCGGGCACCCGGCCGCCTCGGTTCCCGCGGGTCTTTCGCCGGACGGCCTGCCGATCGGTCTGCAGATCATCGGGCGCCGGCACTCCGATTCAGACGTGCTCGCCGCGAGCGCCGCTTTCGAACGCGTGCGGCCCTGGCAGGATGACTACCGGGTCGTGGCGGACGTCCTCAATCGGTGAGGATTGTTCGCCGCCACTGTAGACGCGGTCGCTGACCGCGTTGTTTCAGCTTGGTCGACACTCGGAAAATGACGCGCTTTGCGACAACCGCGCTCAGCGAGCGCGGCTACAATTTCCACGACGCGAACCTACCCCGCCACCCTTCGCCCCTCCGCATTGCTGCGCTGGAACAGCTCATAGAGCGCGATCACCCTTCGCCCCTCTCGCGCCGTCAGCGCCTCCTCCGGCGCCCTCCCGGCAAGCACGTCGAGGAAGTGGCGGGTGGAGCGCGGGAAACTGGCGGCCCAGTCTGCGTCGAGGTTGTGGAAGGCGCGCACTTCGCCGTCGCGGTAGAGCGTCAGCGCCGGCTCGTCGAGCATCCGGTCGGAGCAGCGCGTCACCTGGATCATACCCTCCTCGCCCTGGATTTCGAACCGCTCGGCATCGGCGTAATAGTCCGTGCGCAGAGTCATCTTGAGCGCCAGCGAAACATCCCAGATTCCGTGCACCGGCGGGTCGGCATGGCGCCAGGTCAGGGTCGCAGGGGCATCATAGACGCCGGCGGGGGTCTGCGTGCGCTCGATGCAGGCGAAGCCGTCTCGTACGTCGCCGAACAGCCACAGCGCCACCGCCATCATGTGGTGGCCGTGGTCGAACACCATCGGACCGCCGCGCCCTTCAGCGGCGAGCGCATGGCGCCACTGGCTCGCCGCCTCCGGCACATGCCAAGCCTGGGCGCGGTCGGCCATCACCACCTTCATGCGGAAATGCAGCGGCTTGCCGATCGCGCCGTCGCGCAGCAACTCGCGGGCGCGGACCAGCGGCGGATAGAAAATAAAGTTCTCGAAGACTTTCAGCCGTTTTCCGCTCGCCTCGGCGGCGGCGACCATGCGGTCGCACTCGGCGAGCGTCATCGCCATCGGCTTCTGCACGCTCACGTGCGCACCGGCCGCCAGCGCCGCCGCGGTCATCGTCTCATGCAGCGGGTGCGGCGTCAGGATCTCGACGAGGTCGAGGTCCGAGCGCAACAACTCCTCGAAGTCGCGCGTCGCTATCGCCCGCGCGTGCTCGCTCGCGCAGCGGGCGAGCAAAGCGGGATCGCTATCGCACAGCGCGGCGACCTCCGCCTCGGGATGGTCGAGGTAGCCGCGCACGTTGAGATCGAATACGCGCCCGAGGCCGACAAAACCGACGCGCAGCTTACGTGCCATGCAGGGTTCCTCCACCGGTTCGTGGTCGGGAGTCTGGCGCCGACTGCGAGGGGAGTGTCAAGAGCGCCCCTATCCGTCATTGCGAGCGTAGCGAAGCAATCCAGCTATCCACGAGACAGCCATCGACACGTTCGCAGTGGCGGTCGTGTAGTCCGCTGTTTCTACAACTGAAAGCGTCGGCGGACGAAACGCGATCAAATGGGCGAACGAGCGGACGCGGGACCGTGGATTGCTTCGCTCCGCTCGCAATGACGGTTGAAGCCGTTCTCTTGGCGGTCGCATCAAATCGTTCTGGCTTCATCGACCCTGAGTCAGTAGCATTCCTCGAGGATGCCGCCAGCTGCGCCGCCTTTGGCGCGACTGCCGCCCATGGAACGGTCGGCCATGCACTTTGGTCATTTGCAATACCTGCCCATCGCGCCGCTTTTCTTTCTGCTGCTGGTCGGCCTGTTCGCCGTGCTGGTCCTTTTTGTAGAAGTTGGAATTCTGCAATACGCGTATACCCGTCTCGGCGTGAGTTCGCGCGCCGCGCTGCTGCTGTTGTTCGGGTCGTTGCTGGGCAGTTACATCAATATTCCCGTCGCCCAATTTCCCGAACAAAACGTGGTGGTCGGCCAGGAAGTCACATACTTCGGCATGGAGTATATCCTGCCGGTCCTGGCCGACTGGCCGGGAACCATCGTGGCGGTCAATGTCGGCGGCGCGGTCATCCCGACGCTCCTATCGCTGTATCTCCTGATAAAGAACCGCATGTGGCTCGCTGGGGTGATCGCGACCGCAATTGTCGCTGCGATCTGCTTTTCTATGGCGACTCCCGTGCAAGGGGTTGGAGTCACTCTCCCGATATTTACGCCGCCGATCGCCGCGGCTCTCGTCGCGATAATTATTTCACTTTTTGCACGGCAAAACGCGGCTCCGCTGGCCTATATCGCGGGAAGCCTGGGGACTCTGATCGGGGCCGACTTGCTCAACCTGCCGAAAATACCAGAGCTCGGGGCGCCGGTCGCATCGATCGGCGGCGCCGGAACCTTCGATGGCATTTTCGTCACCGGAATCATGGCGGTGCTGCTGGCTAGTCTCACCAGTGGGTGGCGCCGAGCGGCTTGAGGGTTGGCGACACGGAAATCCGCACTCTCGCAGACGAATCGGGCTTCGTTCGCGCGCAAGGGCCGGCTATGATGGGTGGAAATCGCTTGGGGAGCCCGCCCGCCCATGACCGCAACGCCCTATGATCGCGATCTCGATCGCAATCCCGCGAATTACCAGCCCCTCACGCCGATCAGCCTGTTGGAGCGCGCCGCGGCGGTTTTTCCCGACCATCCGGCGATCATCCACGGCGCGCTCCGGCGCAATTATCGTGATTTTCACGCGCGCAGCCGCCGACTCGCCTCGGCCCTCGCCCGGCGCGGCTTCCAGCGCGGCGACACGGTGGCTGTCATGCTCGCCAATACGCCGGCGATGCTGGAATGCCATTACGGGGCGCCGATGTGCGGCGCGGTGCTCAACACGCTCAACACCCGGCTCGACGCCGCGACGATCGGCTTCATGCTCGACCATGGCGAGGCGAAAGCCCTGATCGTCGACCGGGAATTTTCGGACGTCATCGCCGAGGCGCTGAAAATCGCCAAAGTGCGCCCGCTGCTGATCGCCTACGACGATCCCGAATACGAAGGGCCCGGCGAGCGGCTCGGCGAGATCGAATATGAGGACTTCATCGCGGAGGGAGACGAAACCTACGTACGCACCGCGCCGCTCGACGAATGGGACGCGATAACTCTCAATTACACTTCGGGGACGACGGGCGATCCGAAGGGCGTGGTCTATCACCATCGCGGCGCCAGCCTGCTCGCGCTCGGCAACGTCGTCACCGCCGACATGGGCCAGCACCCCGTCTATCTCTGGACCCTGCCGATGTTCCATTGCAACGGCTGGTGTTTTCCCTGGTCGATCAGCGTCAAGGCGGGCGTCCATGTCTGCCTGCGCCAGGTCAGGGCCAAGGCGCTGTTCGATGCGATCGCCGAGCATAAAGTCACTCTTCTCTGCGGCGCCCCGATCGTCATGTCGATCCTGCTCAACGCGAGCGAAACGGAGAAGCGACCGCTTCCGCACCTCGTGCGCTTCTTCACCGCCGCCGCGCCGCCTCCCGCCGCCGTACTCGCGGAGATGCGTGACGCCGGTTTCGAGGTGACGCACCTTTACGGGCTCACCGAGACCTACGGCCCCGCTGTCGTCAACGACTGGAAGGACGAATGGAATGCGCTCGACGGCGCGGCGCAGGCGGCGTTGAAGTCGCGCCAGGGCGTCCGCTACCACGCGCTCGAAGCGCTCGACGTCATCGACCCCAATACGATGCAGAGCGTGCCCGCCGACGGCGAGACGATGGGCGAGGTGATGTTCCGCGGCAATGTCGTGATGAAGGGTTACCTCAAGAACAAGGCCTCGACCGACAAGGCCTTCGAGGGCGACTGGTTTCATTCGGGCGATCTCGGCGTCAAACATCCCGACGGTTACATCCAGCTCAGGGACCGCTCGAAGGACATCATCATTTCGGGGGGCGAGAACATCTCCTCGATCGAGGTCGAGGACGCTCTGTTCGAGCACCCCGCCGTTCAGTTGGCGGCGGTCGTCGCCCGGCCCGACGACAAATGGGGAGAGACCCCCTGCGCTTTCGTCGAGTTGAAGCCAGGCCACGACGCGACCGCCGAGCAATTGATCGATTGGTGCCGTGAGCGGCTCGCGCGCTACAAGTGCCCGCGCTTTGTCGTCTTCGCCGAGATTCCGAAGACCTCGACCGGCAAGGTGCAGAAGTTCGCACTGCGCGAGCGTGCGCGCGCCCTCGGTTCGCCGGCGGCATGAGCGCCGCCCACCGCTCCTGGATCGCGCACGGACGCCTGGCGCTCGCGCAATCCTTGGCTGCGGCGGCCGATCATTACCCACGGCCGGGAGCGGACGGGGCGAATCGTATCCATGAGGCGCGCAGGGCGTTGAAGCGCGCGGCCTCCATGGCACGGCTGTTCGCGCCGATCGTCGGATCGTCCGCCTACGGCGCTCTCGACGCGGTCGACGCGGCGCGGCGGCAGGTCGGCCGGGTGCGCGATCTCGACATTCTTCCCGGCGTGCTGGCGAGCCTGAAGTGCCCAACGGCCACGAGGGACATACTGATGCGCGCGATCGGGGTCGAGCGCGGAAAGGCGCGCGGCGACCAGGCGGAAGTCGATTTTACCCGCGCCGAGGCCGCCTTGCGCGCGGCCGCCGCCGACGTTTCCGGCTGGGACCTCGGGACGGCCGATATCGAGGCGGTGCTGCAATCGCTGCGTCTGTCCTATCGCGCCGCCAAGCGGAGCGGACGAGCGGCCTGGGCCTCCGGCGATGCCGACGATCTGCATGATCTGCGCTCGCGAGTCGTCGACCTCGCCCATCAATGCGAACTGTTCGAAGCCGCATGGCCCGCGATGTTTTCGGCGTTTGGCGCGGAGTTGCAAAGATTGCGGCGTTCGCTGGGCGACCACAACGATCTGACGGTGCTGGGCGAGTTCGCGCTGACGCGGCGCGAAT